>CAZXWD010000134.1:0-7036 GCA_964644135.1 uncultured Bacteroidales bacterium
AAAGATTTCAGAATTTTGAAGTCAGAACCATTGATTAGATTAATTAAAATAAACAAAAAAGAAATGAAAACCACAAAGTTACTTTTGACCTTAACCGTTTCATTCATTTTTTCCTTTTTAACTTTCAGCCAGGAGCAAGGCAGCTTCTCCTACATCTCACCCCTACCCGGCTCAAAGTACATCAACCCTGAACAAACTATCGCCCTCAGGCACGGGGATGTCATTGATGCTTCCTCGGTCAGGAATTCAATGATAACTGTGAGAGGGTCCCAGCGCGTTGAAATAACAGGATCAGTGAAACTGTCGGTCGATGGCAGGACATTGATATTCACACCTGACAAGCCCTTCTCCCTGAAAGAAAATATTTCAGTTGAAGTTGCAGACGGAATAAGAACGGAAACAGGGTTTGAACTGGAAAGCCTGTCTTTTGGTTTTGAAATAAAGCCAATTGACAACTACCCTATGCTGGTTGAATACTACCAGAGGGAAGAACAAAGGCTGGAAAGTTCATTGGAAAACCTTGACAATGGAACTGATAATAATTCTCACTACGAATACGGTAACAGGGAAAACAACGATTACCCCGAGGGCTTTCCCACCCCAAAGGTGGCAGTGCATGACAACCCTTCACCTGGATATGTGTTCCTTGGACCAAGACCTTTTGGAGGAGCCGATTATGGTACCTACCTGGTGATGCTTGATAATTACGGGATCCCGGTATTCTACCAGGAATGGCCACGCCGGACTAACGATTTCAAAACATTGCCCAATAACCAGTTGACTTTCTGTGATTTCAACAATGCAAATCCCGAGATCAACAAGTACCTGGTCATGGACAGCAAGTTCAATATTACCGACACACTGACAATGGGCAACGGATACCTGGTCGACCAGCACGACCTCCTGATGCGTGAAAACGGCAATCATTTCATGATGGCCTACGATCCGCAGCTTGTAAACATGGATACAGTTGTCCCGGGCGGCGATACTGCAGCAACAGTAGTCGGTTTTGTAGTGCAGGAGCTCGACAGCGAGCACAATGTTATCTTCCAGTGGCGGAGCTGGGACCATTACGAGATAACCGATGCCAATCACACGGATTTCCTGGCGAAAAATATTGATTACGTTCATGGCAACTCCTTTGAAATCGACTATGATGGCAATCTGCTTATGTCGCAAAGAAATATGGAAGAGATCACAAAGATCGACCTCAACACAGGTGAAATAATATGGAGGCTAGGGCTGCATGCAAAGAACAATATGTTCACCTTCACCAATGATACGATTGGTTTTTCGTGGCAACATGATATCCGCAGGCTCGATAACGGCAACATCACCGTTTATGATAACGGAAATTACCATACCCCTCCTTTCTCGCAGGCCCTCGAGTACAATATCGACGAACAGAATTTCACGGCGGAGCGTGTCTGGAATTACATTCACGACCCGGTGATCTTTGCCCGTGCAACCGGTGCACACCGCAGGTTGCCAAATGGAACTGCCTTTATTTGCTGGGGCCTTACATGGCCTATCAACGTATCTGAAGTGGATATGAATGGTTCGTTGAGATGGGAACTTCACTGGCCCATGAATGTGTGGGAATACAGGAGCTTTAAGGTTGACTGGGAAACGGATTATTTTGAGACAAGTGTCGATACGATCGATTTTGGTGAATATGATGATTATGTGCCCTGGCCCAGCATTTTCACCATTACCAACAATGCCGATCACGACATCCAGATCACAAGCACCCACAACCACTGGGATTCATATTCTGTGATAACTCAGTTACCGCTTGACATACCGGCCGGCGGAACAGCCCAGATGACTATCAACTTCTTCCCCACAATGGAAGGTCATATTGATGATGTTCTTACACTGAATTACGAGTCGACAGTGCTTGATACACTTCCGAGACGGGTTTCAAAGCAGATATTCCTGACAGGGTATGTGCCCGACGAGCAGGCACCGGAAGCAGAGATCACACCTGTGGACGGGGAGGAGAATGTTCCCCAGGATTCCCAAATTGTTATTGAATTCACTGAACCTGTTACGAAAGCCGACGGCAGTGCCATAAAATACACTGATTTGTCAGACTTCCTCATTTTCAGCGAATATGAAGGCGAGGAAGTTAATTACTTTGCCGATATCGACCTCTGGAAGACAAAGATCACAATCATTCCGGATACCCTTAAGCCGCTCACTGATTATCACGTTGAGATAATGGCCAACTCCATTGCCGACAGGGAAGGGAACATACTTGCAGACGCGCAGGTAAGTGTGTTTACGACGGAGGAAGACCAGGGTGTTGAAGAAAGTATACTGGATGAAATAAACCTTTTCCCCAATCCTACAAACGGGATGATCCATATTGAAACAGGTAAATACAATCCTAAGTTTGCCAGGGTGGTAGCCCTGAACGGAAAAACCGTAATGAACCTTGAAGCCGGTTTCGGGAACAGGATCACATTCAATCTTGCCAGCCAGCCCAACGGCATTTACTTTGTTGAAATGCTTCTTGAAGGTATCGAAGAACCGGTGAGCATGAAGGTCATAAAGAACTGACTGTTGTCGAATTAAGGATAACAATTTGAAGGTGAAATCCCGCTTTCCTGAATGGAGGCGGGGTTTTTTATGGGCTGCTGGCTGTTGGCTGTTAGCTAATTGTTAAATTGTCACAATTGCCTTAATTGTCATTATTGTCAGCTTTTTGGTACTGGGTATTAGGTGCTAGGTACTGGGAGCTGGGAGTTCTGAATTGATTAGCTGTTGGCTGCTGGTCTTCTGCTCCAAGCTTCCAGGCTCCCGCACTTCCGTACTCCCGTGCTTCCGGGCTCCCATGCTCCCGAGCTTCTGTCCTTTCATTCTTCATGATGGTTTGAAAATATTACTCCGGAGGAGTTAGATGTCAATAGAAAAGAGGGATAAAAAAAGAGATCTCCCCTCCCCGTCGTTTTATATTTTATTGACATTGGACCGGCATGGGGAGGGGCCGGGGGTGGGGCACGGAAATAGAGTTGAGATTTGAGTGTTGAGGTGGAGCGAAGCGTAGGAGAACCCTAAAAACCACTTTAACAAATCGTTAACAACATCCGGGGTGTTTTGGGAATATCTTTGCTTAGATTCATTCCAAATAGTCCCCTATGAAATATTCTGGAATACTGTCCACAATACTGGGCTTGCTTGCCATGTCCTTTCTGCAGGCCCAACAGGTGATCAACACAGAAGATGCCCGAAGGCCTGATTTCAAACTGCCACTGGAACCAACACTTTACCAGGTAGCCATGACTTATGACAGGAACAACGAAAAGGCCCGCAAGATCATAGATACCTACAAGATACCGGAGAGGGACGGAAAGCTTAATCTCAGGGTCTATCACCGTCACCGGTATGAAGGGGTACCAGAGCACCTGCTTAAGAAATACAATGTAGACGTTTACAAGGTAGGACTGAAATACAGTTGTGTTTACATGTACCCTCAGGATATTATAGGCCTTGCGGCTGAATTGCCCGAAGGTTTTCATATAACCCAGGACCATATGGCCGATCCGCTTGATGAAGGGCCCAATACCACTGTCCACAATTCACTGGAGTACCTTAACAGCGGGCCCGGGGGCACTGGAATAAAGATAGCCATTATCGACGTTGGCTTCAACAACCTTCCGGTTGCGATCGCTAACGGCAGGGCTCCATCCTCCTATGATTCCCTCGACCTCACGGGAAGCGGATTGCTCAATGGTTCGAGCCATGGCACGTCTGTAACTGAAACCGTTTTCGACCATGCGCCCAATTCCACATATGTGCTCTATAAGGTGACCAACTCAAGCCAGTGTGAAACAGCCGTGGATGATGCCCATAATAACGAGAATGTCGACATCATAAACATGTCACTTGGTTATCGGACCCAGGGCTGGGAGGACGACAGCAGTTCGTTATGCACCGCTGTAAATGCAGCAGCGAATGATGGAATCCTGGTTTTTGTTTCGGCAGGCAACAGCAAACGAATGCACTGGCAGGGAACTTTTGCAGATAGCGATAACGACAACTGGCACGAATGGGTGGCCAATGATGAGTTGAACCAGATAACACTCCAGGACACCACTACCCTAAGGATCTCCCTTATGTGGGACATCACACAGGGAACCGATTATGATGTGCTCGTCTATAATTCAACCGGCAACCAGGTCCTGGCTTCGAACATAATGTCGGGTACGGCCTTTGAAACGGTTAATTATGTCCACAACCCGGGATTTGCAGCACCCGTTGCCGTGGCCGTCAGAAGAGTATCAGGTCCGGCAGTTGAGTTTGAGATCCTGTGCCGTACCGACGGAAGTGGCGCAAGCGTTGTAAACGACCAGTTTGAACGTATCGTGACCGCAAGTTCCATCACCTGGCCGGCCTCATGCTCCGCCCCGAACGTAATCGGTGTTGCTGGGGTGATTGATGATGATTTCAACTCTCCGCCCGGAAGTACCGGGATTGATGAGGTTTACAGCAGTGAAGGCCCTACGAACGACAACAATCCGGGGGTTGACATTACAGGGGCTACCCGCACAACCATAGGGGCCAGCGGACAGTTTTTCGGAACCAGTTGCGCTTCTCCCAATGCAGCAGGGGCAGCAGCTGCATTATGGTCAACACAGACATCACTTGATGCTGATAACATAAGGTACCTGCTTTATAAGAAGGCCGATATCTATCTCGACTGGGGTGATCCTGGTTATGATTTCGTTTATGGAAACGGCGGGCTGAAGCTATATAACTACATTGAAAACACCAAATATGTAGACATAAGTGTGAACAATCCAGGAGGGTCTTCCTCACAGGTGTTCCAAAACGTATCACATGCCCATAGCGCCCTTCCCTCACCCCCTGAAGAAGGGGCAATCATCATATTCGGCGGTGGCTATCCTGATCCATATACACCTCTGAGCTTCACCACCTTCAAGAAATTCATTATGAGAAACCTCGGCGGAACTGTAACCCTGGGGAATAACTGACCTTTTTCAACTAAAACATATGCCATGAAATCTAATTCAATAAAAAAGTCCCTGTTGCTTCTGATGGCCGTTACTTTGTCGGCGAGCCTGACTGCACAGGTGGGTATCGACAATCCCAACCCGAACCCGAATTCCTCCCTTGACCTGGGTGCCCCCAACAAAGGGTTGCTGCTCAACAGGATGACGACCAATCAAAGGACATCGGTCCTGGAGCCGGGCCTCTCTGCAGCCGAGAAAGGAATGGTGGTTTTTGATACCGATCTGGACCAGCTATTTCTCTGGGAGGGCAGCAACTGGAAGATCATATCCTCAGGCGGTCTGAGCGGAAGCGGCGCTGAAGGTGAGCTTACCATGTGGGGCCCATCAGACGTGCTTGGCTCTGACACCAACCTTTTCTGGGATGACACTTATAACAGGCTTGGGATTGGTACAAAATTCCCTACCGCAGCCCTCTCCATACATAACGATGCCGACATCGCACTCGATATAAAAAACACAGGAAATTACGGGATCTCCGAACATCTGGTAGGGATCGAAAGAACCATAATACCGATAGGCACCACCGACCTTTTGAACCTGAAAGTACCCGTTGGCTCACCTACCAACATCCAGTTCCTGGAATGTGAGTATGGAACCAGTAAAGTATTTAAGATCAATGGTGACGGACATATAAATGCAACGTCCCTCGGTTTCGGCACCGACGACAATACGGCCCGATTGAACATTTCCGGCGGAAGCTGGGATCAGAAAATAAATGTGGTATCGACAAGCAATCCCAGTGTAAACCCCACATTGATCAACTTTGAAAAATCGGGCCACACTCCATATGCAGGAACTACACTGCTCAAGTTGAAGCAGCCCGACGACGCTCCGGAAACAGCCTATTTCCTTGAGGTGGAGGACGGAACTACAGACCGTTTGGTAATTGAAGGAGATGGTGACCTTATCGCAAAGAACGGGACCGATATTGTTGCCGAGGCCGGTTACCTGGAAGTGAGGGATGGAACGGGAGAAGACAGGATACGGCTTGGAACCAACTCCTCGGGATCCTTTACAAATTATTACAACAACAATGCTATCAGGACAGTTTATCTTCAGAGCGGAACAACCTCTGCCAGCAGCGGTGCAGAATTGAACCTGTATACCTCTTCTCAGATCGAGACAGTTGTATTGGATGGAAATGACGGCAGCGGCGCCAGGCTGACCATGAGGGATATCACAGGGACTACAAGCATAACCATTGATGCCGACCACCAGGGAAGCGGGGACTCAAGGATCACTGTGGATGAACTGCAACTGGTAGGAGGTTCGGACTTTGCCGAGATGTTTGATGTGACAGATGAAACCGGCATTGTTGAAAACATAAGTCCCGGCATGGTTGTTTCCATCGATCCTGCTTTACCCGGAAAGCTAAAGGTCTGCTCTGATGAGTACGACAGGAAAGTGGCCGGCATTATCAGTGGTGCCGGAGGTGTCAAACCCGGGCTTATGATGGGCGATGAAAAGACCCTGGCATCGGGCGATTACCCTGTAGCGCTCACCGGCAGGGTCTATGTAAAGGTGACCGAAAAGAACGGAAAGATCGAACCGGGCGATTTTCTCACTACATCCTCGGTTCCCGGCCATGCCATGAAGGCAAAAGATCCTGATCGTTCCCGTGGCGCCATTCTTGGCAAGGCCATGACCCGCATAAATGAAGAAGGATTGGTTCTGGTGCTTGTGGGGCTGCAATAATTCCATTGAGAACTGAGAAGCGCAGAAGTTTGGGAGCTCGGGAGCACGGCGTAGAAAATAAGAGGTTAAGAGGTTAAGAAAATAGGAGGAAAAGAGGTGAAGAGGGGAAGAGGTGAGGAGGGGAAGAGGGGAAGGAAGTCAATTCTAAATTCTAAATTTTGAATTAATCCGCGGAAATCCATTTAATCCGCGTCATCCGTGTTCCATTGGCTGTTAGCTTTTAGCTTTTGGCTTATGGCTTCTCTGCGTTACTCTGCTTTTTCTTTACGTAATCTGCGTGAAACCCTTTTAATGGCGGCATG
>CAZXWD010000135.1:0-7000 GCA_964644135.1 uncultured Bacteroidales bacterium
AAATCCCCGTTGCCGGGCCCGCCCATCAGACCGGTCCGGTCGAGGATCGCCCCGCGATTGGCCAGGTAATACCTCCAGTAAAGGTCGGCCACAATAGAATGCATGATCTGTGTTGCCGGTGAGTCTGTCTTTTCTATCTCCGACGTGAACTCATTGATCGATTTCTCGAGGAAATTCTCCTGGTAATCGGCCCGGAGCGTGTTCTTATAGAGCAAGGCCTTCAGCAGGTTCTTGTCATCGCCCTTCTCCCGGGCCAGCGTTTGGATCTCTTCGGTCACTTCCAGCGCCGACTGGGGCAACCCTTTTTTCTTGAGGCCATCGGCCTTCTTCCAGAGCTCAGTAAAATCTTCCTGGGCAAAAGCCCCAAACGACATGGTCAGGATCATAACAGCAGTGATAATTATTCTTGTGTTCATGTTGGTTGTTTTAACTATGGATGTACGAAGTTACGGTTTTCCATAATCTCGTTGTTTATTTTATGAGCTGTTGGATTATTGTCTCAATTGCCGCAATTGTCCTTATTGCTAGAGTTTTCTCTATAGTCCTTTTTTACCCACCCCCTCGGTCCCCCTCCCTGCTAGCAGGGAGGGGGAAGGCGAAGCCAGGGGGAGGGTACAAGATTGCCGCAATTGTCAAATTGTCCTTATTGTCTGGTGTTAAAGTGTCAGGGTGTTACGGGGAAATCCGTTAATCGTGAATCGAGGAACGTCCAGGCAGGCATAACATCAATTGTAGTACCGTTTTTTTCCAGCCGGTCTTCCTGGTCGAAGGTTATGATCAAGCCTGTTTCGATATTGTTCTCTGACATTGCCTCGGCAAGACCTTCCAGCTCCCGGTCGATATTATCGGGATGGAGTTCGTGGCAAACCTGGATGGCCAGCTCCGGTTGTCCGGCATTGCCGGCCAGGAAATCACACTCATAGTCTCCTGAATGATAATAGAGTTGCCTGTACCTGCGCCGGAGCTCAAGGAATACAAGGTTTTCAAGTTTCCGGCCTGCATCGTCGGAAAAAGAGAGAGAGTTCACCCTTGCCAACCCTATATCTATGGTATATACCTTTCGGGGATTGGCCATTTGTTTTTTCAGGGAAAAACTGAATTTCGGCAGCGTAAAAAGAAGGTAGCTGTCTTCAAAGAATGAAATATAGTCTTTCACGGTATTTGCCGATCCCAGGCTGAACAGTTTTCTGAGGTTGTTGTACGAGAAGAGCTTGCCACTGTTTGTTATAAGGTATATCAGCATTTTTCTCAGGAGCTCCGGTTGACGTATGCCCTGCCTGACTGCTATATCACGGTAAAGGATATCATCCCCTATCCGGTAAAGGATATCATCTTCCGCGTATTTCAGGTATTCCGGAAAACCACCGGCCTTGACATATTTCCCAAGAGTTACGGCACCTGGCTTTTCTTTCATCATTATCAGGTACTCGGCATACGAGAAGGGGAAAAGCTCATAGCTCAGGTGGCGGCCTGTAAGTCTTGTTCCCAGTTCACGGCTCAGCAGTGATGCGTTTGAACCGCTTATCAGCATTCTGCGACCTTCGTCCTGTTTGGCCCTGACATATTTTTCCCAACCTTCTACCACCTGTATTTCATCAAAAACAAGCCAGGGATTATCATTTCCTGAAAGGAAAAGGTCGTCGAGCTTTACCATGTCGTTAAGGGTAAAACCAGATAGCCGGGGATCTTCAAAGTTCAGGTATCTGAATACAGGTAAAGAGCTCTTGATTAATTGCTTTTGCAGTGTGCTTTTTCCGCATCTCCTGATACCTGTTATTATCAGTACAAAGTCAGTATCCAGCCTGATATTTTCAATTAGCTGACGTTTTATTCCTGTACCGGCTTTCTCCAACTGCCGGAACTGCTCTTCATATACCCTTTTTATTTCAGATTTCAGTATCATCACAAACTATTTGCATTACAAATATAAGATATTGTTCATTAGTAATGCAAGGATTTTATTAATATTGCCGCAATTGTCCTTATTGTGTGGTGCTACGGTGTTAAGCGTGAAGTGTGAGGAGTGAAGCGTGAGGAGTGAAGCGTGAAGTGAAAAATGCCTTCATTTCTTGTTTCTCACAGATCACGCAGATTTTTGCACGATTCCACAGATAATTCGTGAAGCGTGAATTGTGAAGCGTGAATCGAGATCCGCCTCATGCAGGCCAATAACCAACAGCCAACAGCCATCAGCCAATGGAACGCGGATGAAGCGGATTAAGCGGATTTTCACGGATTAACTCAGAACTTAGAACTCAGAACTTACTTCCTACTGTCTCCCCAGCGGGTACTTCAGCCCCTTATATTCGATCAGCTCGAGGGTTATGGAACCGATGTAGACACCGGATTTAGCGAGGATGGGGATCTTGTTGCGGTCGTCGGTGACCCAGAGCATCATGGGGTAAGGCTCCTTGAAAAGATCGCCCTGCGCAACCTTGGGCTTGAACCCCATGCAGTAGAACTTCCCCAGGCTGGTCTTCACCCAGTCGCGGCCCATGAAGATGATCTTGCTGCGGTACACCGAATCATCCAGATAGAAATTGAGGTAGTATGCGTCACCTGCCTCGGCAGTGTCGAAATCCATGGTGCGCACGTAATAGAAGGCCGAAACAATGTCCTGCACGCCCGGGGTGATTTCCTTGGTTTTCTTGAAGCTGGTGGCTGTAAGGTTCTTATGGTCGAAATCAACCTCGTCCTTCAGCTTGAACTTCCCTTCATGGGTATCCCTCAGGAACCGCAGGGGCACAAGGGCCTGCTTGTCTACAAAAGAGGTGAACTTGTCCCTCACTTTGTAAAACAGGGTGAACAGCCCGGTGGAATTACCGGTCACCTCGATCTTGAAGGTTTCCCTGCCCCTAACCGTAACCGGCTCTTCGTAGATCTTCATCTTTCCGGTACCGGCCGTGAGCCAGTGTGTGAGCCAGGAATCATAGAAAACCCGGTAAGTAAGCTCCTCACCGTGGCCAAAAACATCGTTCTCGACTGTGCGGAGGTGGTCATCCTGCGAAAAAACAGGCAGGGAGGCCAGCCATAGAAAGGAAAGGAAAAGCAAACAGGCCTGCCAGTGGCAGTTTCTCCTAAGCTCTCTATTTTCCTCTGTTTTCATCAGGATACAACAACATTGATGATCTTTTTGGGCACCACGATCACTTTCCGCACCGTTTTGCCTTCTATCCATTTCTGTGCCTGTTCATCCTCCAGCACCTTTTTCTCAGCATCTTCTTTTGAGATGTCTGCAGGCAGTTCGAGCTTGAACCGCAGCTTACCATTGAACGAAACAGGATAGGTAAAAGTGTCTTCCTTAATGTATTCTTCCTTGAATTCAGGGAATTGTTCATATGAAACAGACCCTTCGCGTCCAAGCATTTCTCTTATCTCCTCGGCAATGTGCGGGGCATAAGGTGAAATGATGATGTTGAGCGGCTCTAGGATGGTCTGCTTGTTGCACTTCAGGTCGGTGAGCTCGTTCACACAGATCATGAAACTGCTTACGGCTGTGTTGAAAGAGAATCTTTCGATATCATCTTTCACTTTCTTGATGGTCTTGTGCAGTACCTTCAGCTCGGCCGCAGATGGCTCATCGTCAGAGACATTGAAATTACCGTCATTGTCGAAGAACAGCCTCCAGTATTTTTTCAAAAACCTGAACACACCCTCTATGCCGTTGGTATCCCAGGGCTTGTGTATTTCGAGCGGCCCCAGGAACATTTCGTACATCCTGAGCGTATCGGCGCCGTACCTTTCGATGAGGTCGTCGGGGTTTTGCACGTTGTGCTTCGATTTCGACATCTTCTCAACCTCCCAGCCGCAGATGTACTTACCGTCTTCGAGTATGAACTCCGCATCGGCAAATTCGGGCCTCCACTTTTTAAAGGCTTCCACATCCAGCACATCATTGTCGACCAGGTCGATGTCAACGTGCAGGGCAGTGTAATCGTACTCCTTACGCAGGTTATGCGATACAAAAGTGTTGGTGCCCGTGATCCTGTAAACGAAGTTGGACCTGCCCTGTATCTTCCCCTGGTTGATGAGTTTTTTGAACGGTTCCTCTTCACAGGCAAGGCCGATGTCGTAGAGGAACTTGTTCCAGAACCTGGAATAGATCAGGTGGCCCGTGCCGTGCTCATCACCGCCGATGTACAGGTCAACATTCCGCCAGTACTCGTTTGCCTCTTTCGAAAAGTACGCCTTGTCGTTCCAGGGGTCCATGTACCTCAGGTAATAGCCGCTTGAACCTGCAAAGCCGGGCATGGTGTTGGTTTCGAGCGGGTAGCCCTCCTCTGTCTTCCAGTCTTTGGCGCGTGCCAGTGGCGGGTCGCCGGTTTCAGTGGGGAGGTACTTGTCCACGTCGGGCAGCTCGAGCGGGAGCTGGCTTTCGTCGAGCATATAGGGCATGCCGTCCTTGTAATAGACCGGGAAAGGTTCGCCCCAGTAACGCTGTCGGCTGAAGATGGCATCCCTCAGGCGGTAGTTCACAGTGCCGTAACCCACTCCTTCCCTTTCAAGGAAACCGATGGTTTTCCTGATCGCTTCCGGTACCTCCATCCCGTTGATGAAGCCCGAATTGACCATGGTGCCCTCTTTGGCATCGTACGAGTCGATCCATTCGTCAGTACCGGAAGGTTCTTCCCCTTTCCCGACCACCACCTGTATAACAGGGATATCGAAATGGCGTGCAAAGGCAAAGTCGCGAGTGTCGTGCGCCGGAACGGCCATGATGGCCCCCGTGCCGTAGCCCATCAGTACATAATCGGCGATCCAGATCGGCAGCTTCTCACCATTCACCGGGTTGATGCCATAGGCGCCTGTAAACTGTCCGGTAATGCTTTTCACCTCCGACATACGGTCGCGTTCCGAGCGGTTCTTTGCCCACGTCACGTACTTGTCAACTTCCTCCTTCTTATCGGGGGTGGTGATCTTCTCCACCAGTTCGTGTTCGGGGGCCAGCACCATGAATGTGGCGCCCCAGAGGGTATCGGGACGGGTGGTGAACACCTCGATGGTATCGTCGTGCCCTTCAATGCTGAAGTTGACCGAGGCCCCTTCGGAGCGCCCGATCCAGTTCCGCTGCACCTCCTTGAGCGATTCGGTCCAGTCGAGCGTTTCCAGCCCTTCGAGCAAACGCTGGGCATAGGCCGAGACCCTGAGGAGCCATTGCTTCATCAGCTTTCTTTCAACCGGATGTCCGCCACGCTCCGAGAATCCGTCCTTCACCTCGTCGTTGGCCAGAACCGTCCCCAGTTCGGGGCACCAGTTCACCATTGTTTCCGAGAGGTAGGCCAGGCGGTAGTTCATCAGCACTTCCTGCTGTTCCTTTTCCCCCATGGCTTTCCACTCACCGGCAGTGAATTCATCAACCGGGTCGCAGGCGGCATCGACATTTGCATTGCCCTCAGCCCCGAATATCTTCACGAGCCCTTCTATCGGCTCTGCCTTATTGGTTTCGTTATTATACCAGTGCCGGAAAAGCCGGATGAATGTCCACTGGGTCCATTTGTAGTAGAAAGGGTCGCAGGTCATCACCTCACGGTCCCAGTCGTATGAGAAACCAATACGGTCGAGCTGGTCCCTGTATCTTTTTATGTTCTTCTCTGTGGTTACGGCAGGATGTGTCCCTGTCTGGATCGCATACTGTTCGGCCGGAAGGCCATAGGCATCGAACCCCATGGGATGGAGCACATTGAAACCCTCCAGTCTTTTATAGCGGGAATAGATATCTGAGGCGATATACCCAAGCGGATGGCCTACGTGCAACCCGGCGCCCGAGGGGTACGGGAACATGTCGAGCACATAATATTTTGGCTTTTCCGATTTGTTATGGGCCTTGAAAGTTTTTTCCCTGGCCCAGTATTTCTGCCATTTCTCTTCTATCCTGTTGAAATTGTATTCCATAGTATAAGGCTGATGTCCTGTTATTAACAGGGGTGCGAAGTTAGGAAAAGAATGGCAAACTTTCTATCTTCGCAGCCATGCCGGCGAGTGAAGACAAATATTCTAAACGGAGGTACCAGAGTTCATATGTGACCACACTGGTAAGTATCACCCTTGTGCTTTTCATGCTCGGGCTGCTGGGGCTCACCGTGCTTCACGCCAGGAAACTGTCGGATTACGTAAAGGAGAACATCGGCTTCAGGGTATATATGAAAAGCACTGTGAGGGAAGCCGGCATCATGCAGTTGCAGAAAATACTCGATGCCACCGAATACGTAAAATCGACCGAATACATCACCCCCGAACAGGCAGCCGAAGAGCTTTCGAGGGACCTCGGGGAGGATTTCATCGATTTTTTGGGCTACAACCCCCTGCCGCCGGCCATCGACCTGAGGCTGAAGGCCAGCTATGCCAATGTCGACAGCCTCGAGATGATCGAGACCGAGCTGATGAAGAACGAGGACGTAAAGGAGGTTTTCTATGTGAAGTCGCTCGTGCATCTCATCAATAGCAACATCCGGAAGATCAGCATCCTTTTGCTGGGATTCAGCGGGTTGCTGCTTATCATTGCCATAGCCCTCATCAACAACACCATCAGGCTGTCGGTCTATTCAAAGCGGTTCATCATCAGGAGCATGCAACTGGTGGGCGCCACCCAGTCCTTTATCAGGCGGCCGTTCATATTCAAAGGTATTGCACAGGGATTTTACAGCGCCCTGATCACCCTTCTCCTTCTCACCGGCATACTGTACTGGCTCAGAAATGAATACCCCGAGCTTATGGAGCTCCAGGACCTGGAGCTATTGATGGCCCTTTACGGCCTGGTGATCCTGCTGGGCATCATCATCTCCTGGTCGTCCACCTATTTCGCCGTCCGCAAATACCTCCGGATCAAGGGGGATAACCTTTATTATTATTAGTGTTGAGTTTTGAGTGTTGAGTGTTGAATTTTTGGGGGTGGGAATCTGTGGCTGGGGGTGGCAAGATGGGTTTAAAATTGTCTCTATCGTCCTTTTTTTTACCCACCCCCTCGGTCCCCCTCCCTGCTGGCAGGGAGGGGGAAGGCGAA
>CAZXWD010000136.1:0-6729 GCA_964644135.1 uncultured Bacteroidales bacterium
GTTCGATCCCGGCTCCGGGTACCACGAAGCGAAGATATTGGCTCTTCGCTTTTTTGTTTATTCCCCTACTGTTGCATTCAGGGTGCTAATTTTTCTATATTTGGACTCAAGTAAACCTCCTCAGCCATCTTACGGTCTCAGGAAAAACCTTATACATATGAATCCATCAAACTGCAGCCTCAATGTTTTCTGGGCAAATACCATCCAGGATTACGTTTTCAATGAAACAACAGCAGATTTTCTTGAGAGTACGATCAAGAATATTATCAGAAATAGCGGAAAAGAAGTATCAAGAGCGCTTTTTATCTATTATGCAGCCAATGAGGAAGGGTGCGAACCCTACCTTGTAGCTTCCATGCAGGAGGTATTCGATAAAGTGGCAATAGAATGTATTGAAAAGGGAAGAGAGCAGGAAATGATACGGGAGAGCGAGTGCATACTTATTGGAGGCGGCAGCATTGACAGGCTCGCTGCCGGCCTTGCCGGAAATGGACCTGCCCTCTGGGAAAAGGTTCTCAGTGGCACCCCTTTTATCGGGATAAATGCAGGAGGATCCTTTCTTTCATCATATTTTAACAATATGGGATCCGTAAGCTGCAGTGAATTTCCCAATCCGGGTTATTTCCCTTTGCAATTCTATCCGGGATTTGATCCCGCCAACGAAACAAATATGCTGAGGGATATCTTTGCAAGGCGCCCCGAATTGAAATACATACTTGGATTGCCTACTGACGAAGAAGGATCGGGTATAGTCCTGGAAGAATCAAAAACCGGCCTCGCCGGCGGCTCGATCGATGCTGGTGGCGGCGAAGGATTGCCGGAAGGGACAAAATCGCTGTATATCTTCGAAAGAGATAGAACCGGAGGCATGAAAGAGGTGCCCTGGACCATGGCACAGAAAGATAACCTTCCATTGAATTATATGTGACCCTGTTTTGAGATATTTCGGATATATTGTTTTCTTTTTCCTCATTCCCTTGTATGGTATCAGCCAGGAAGCTGGCAATGAGCTCTATGATCGTGCCGATTCCCTCATTAGGACAGGGAGTTATTCCGAAGCCATCGATGCTTACAGGCTTTTTATCGGCTTTGAGAAAAGTAATGAGGAGCCGGACTGGAAAAAGATCTCGGAATCATATAATAACATTGGTGTCGCCTACTTTTACACCCGTGATTACATAGGGGCAGCCAAAGCTTTTGAGGACGGTCTTGCCATCGACCGGGAATACAATCCCGAAAATATTGCCTCAAGGCTCAGCAACCTTGGAATGATATACAGCAAACAGGGCAATTATCCGCAGGCGATCTGGAATTACGAAGAAGCTCTTGAGCTCGCCAGGGAAGACGAGAATAAAGAAAATATATCGATATACCTTAATAACATTGGTGCTGTCTACGATTCAAGGGGTGAATATGATAAAGCCATTGAATATTATCAGCGCTCTCTGCGGATCAAAGAAGAGATGGGCAACCGTGAAGGTATTGCCAACTCCCTTAGCAATATTGGGCTGGTTTATTCGGCCTGGAAAAAATATGACCAGGCAGTACAGAACTTCAAAGAAGCCCTCGAGATCGATACAGAATTGGGCAACAAGGGAAAAATGGCCATCAGGTTAAATAATATCGGCCTTATTTTCTATGAGCTCCGCAATTATGATTCGGCCCTGTATTATTACGAGGAGGCCCTTGAGCTTAACAGGCAGCTTGATCTGAAGGACCAGGTTTCCTTTCAATACAATAATATAGGCATGATCTATTTTGAAAAAGGAGATCATGCAAGTGCAGGCACTTATCTTGAGTTGTCCCTTAATGTCGCCAGGGAGCTGAACCTGAAAGCAGATATAGCCAGGGTGCTTTCCAACCTGGGAAATAATGAAGGACGACTGGGAAATTACACCAGGGCGCTTGAACTGTTGGATGAAAGCTCAGAAATTTCTGAGCAGATCAATCTGTTAAGGCAGTTACAGGTAAACTATCGCAGACTCTCCGAAATAGCCGAAAATATGGGCGACAACAAATCAGCCCTCGATTATCACAGAAAGGCAGGAGACATTAAAGATTCACTTTTTACAAGGGAGATGCACGAACAGATTGCTGATTTTGAGGTTATGTACGAAACCGAGAGAAAGCAAAGAGAAATTGAACTGCTGAAACAGCGCGAGATAATCAGCAACCTGGAAAGAAGAAGGGATCGGGCGATACGGAATTCCCTCATTGCAGGCCTGATGCTGTTATTGTCGCTTGCCGGGGTTATTTTCTGGAGCCTGAGGCGCCGTGTGAGGGACAACCGCCTGATTGCCTATGAAAAAGGTAAATCGGACAGGCTCCTCACAAACATCCTGCCTTCCAAGGTCGCAGCTGATCTTAAGGAAACAGGGACCACCAAACCTGAATCGTTCAGCAATGTCACCGTATTTTTTTCCGACCTGGTCAATTTTACACAACTTTCGGCGGGACTCGAACCTGAATTTATCATCAATGAGTTAAACAAGATCTTCACGAAGTTTGATTCCATTATTGAAAAGCACGGATGTGAAAGGATCAAGACCATTGGCGATGCATATATGGCTGTTTGCGGTGTGCCGGAGCCGAACCCGAAATCTGCTGTGAACATACTGGAAGCTGCTGTTGAAATTCTTGATTTTATGGAGGAGAGAAGGAAAAAATCACCGGTAAAGTGGGAAGTACGGATTGGTGTCCATACAGGTGATGTAGTGGCCGGTGTAGTGGGAGTGAAAAAATATATTTATGATGTTTTCGGTGATACCGTGAACATGGCTTCACGCATGGAATCCAATTCCCTGCCCATGAAGATCAATGTTTCGGAGGCTACCTATGAACTTGCCGGGCAAAAATTTGAATTCATCGAACGTGAACCCCTTGAGGTTAAGGGGAAAGGAAAGATCAGGATGTATTTTGTGAAAGGAAAGAGATGATTTGAGTGCAGCCGTGAAAACACGGCCGCACATCCTATCATCTACCCAATAAAACAACCTAACCTAAATCATGGCCGGGGTTTTGAGCTTATCAAGCGACTGCCGGATCTCTGTATCGCTCAGGTCGTGGTCGATAAGCCTGCCCGCCAAATAGTCATCATATGCCTTTAAGTCGAAATATCCATGTCCGCAAAGATGGATCAGGATATTCTTTGAAACACCTTCCTCCTTGCATCTGTTAGCCTCCCTGATGGCGGTTGCTATAGCGTGATTTGTTTCCGGAGCAGGTATGATGCCTTCCGTGCGTGAAAAGAGGATCCCTGCTTCAAAACATTCGAGCTGGTTATGAGCTATGGCTTCAATGAGATCATCCTTTAAAAGCTGGCTTATAAGAACACCTGCACCATGATACCTTAACCCGCCGGCATGGATGGGCGCCGGAATGAATTGATGTCCCAGGGTGTACATCGGGAGTAATGGCGTCATCCCTGCCGTATCGCCAAAATCATAACGGAACTCCCCCTTGGTCAGCTTCGGACAGGAGGAAGGCTCGCTGGCAATACACCTTATTTTCTTTCCTTCTTCAAAATTCATTCGCAGGAAAGGAAAACTTATACCTGCAAAGTTGGAGCCCCCGCCGAAAGGCGCAACGATTATGTCGGGAAGGGCACCTGCCTTTTCCATTTGCAAAATTGCTTCCTCTCCAATGATTGTCTGATGCAGAAGGACATGATTCAGGACACTGCCCAATGCATATTTTGTATGTTCCGACTGTGCAGCCTTTTCCAGGGCCTCAGAAATGGCAATGCCTAAGCTTCCGGGGGAATTACCATTCTGTGCAAGGATTTGCCTCCCCGCTTCAGTACGGTCACTGGGAGAGGGGAATACCGAAGCCCCGAATGTATTCATCATCATTTTTCTGTAAGGCTTCTGATCGTAGCTTATCCTGACCATATACACTTCCAGGTCTATTCCGAACTGGCTGCAGGCAAAACCGAGTGCACTCCCCCACTGGCCGGCCCCGGTCTCTGTGGTGATCTTCTTTACTCCTTCCCTGTAATTGTAATAAGCCTGTGCAACGGCAGTATTTGGTTTATGTGAGCCGGTAGGGCTCACCCCTTCATATTTGTAAAAGATCTTTGCAGGGGTGTCAAGTGCTTTTTCCAATTCATAAGCCCTGAACATCGGTGTGGGCCTCCACTTCTTATATACATCTCTTACCTCCCCGGGGATCTCAACAAACTTATCAGGAGAAACTTCCTGTTTTATTAATTCTTCAGGGAAAAGCGGTAAGAGCATTTCAGGGCCGATGGGTTCCATAGTTGCCGGGTTGAGAGGTGGCAATGGCTTGTTAGGCATGTCGGCAGCAATGTTGTAGTAATGAGTAGGGATCTCTTTTTCAGATAGTGTGATCTTCTTGGTTTTCATCATTTTAGTGTTTAAGGGTTAAAAAAAAAGAGGCCCTCTGTAAGCAGAAGGCCTCTTTTATAATATTACGAATAGCGCCGGCAGACTCACAGAAGGGTTTTCTGTAATCCACTCCACCACCAGCTGCTATTTACTGTTATGATCATTTTTTCTTTTATGAGCGGGCTAAGATAATACACTTCATTTTCGAAAGTCAAGAAAAAAGTTAAAAAAAAGTTGGTCCTGAACAGGTATTTTTTGGTTTCCCGCCGATAAATCCTTCATGAAAACACTTTGGATATTATTGATTGCACTTCTGCTAACGTGTTGCGAAAGCCAGCAGGAAAAGATCATAAAGCAAGAAAAACTTCCATCAGCAACAGATAAGGGTATAATTGTTAACGGCATGGTAGTAAATAGAGGTATTTTTCTGAAGGAAATTGTAGTATTTGGTAACACTGTTGCTTCATCAAAAACCGGGATACTCTCATCTTTACCGGGAAAGGTCTCAGAAATTCATATCAGGGAAGGGGATATCGCCTGTGAAGGTGATACACTGGTGGAGCTTGAAAATGAGCATCACTCTGTTTTATTGCAGCGGGCAGAAAATGAACTTGAACTGGCATCTATTGAGTTGAACTCACTATTACTTGGCTATGGGGGACGTAAAGGCGACTCTGCCAGTGTTCCGCCCCAGATCTTCAGGAATATCAAGCTTCAGAGTGGCTATGTTAAAGCACAGGAGAATTTCAGGCTTGCAAAACACACAGTTGACCGGTTGACCATAAAAGCGCCCTTTACAGGTATGATATCCGACCTTGATGTAACGGAAGGACAGAGTGTCAGTGCCGGTGAGCAGCTTTTTCGGTTAACGGGCACGGCTCCTTTAAGGGTTATCTTCCACATTTCCCCTCACAACGTTCAAAGGATCTTTGTTGGCCAGGCAATAAGTTTGGAAGTTCCCGGAACTGTCAGCAGTGATCCTTGCCAGGGAGTTGTTACCTCAATAGGCCCATCGACCAATGAAGACGGATTTCCCAGGGTTCAGGGTGTCGTGACCGGGCCTTGCCATGGCCTGTTTGACGGCTCCTTTGTGAAGATTTCATTGATTACTGAATGCCATGATCAACTGGTTGTGCCTAAACAAGCATTGCTGCTCAGAGATGGCAGGACGATAGTATTCAGGTACAAACAGGGCAGAGCGGTCTGGACAGAAGTGCGGGTTAGCGACCGGAACAGGGATCATTACCTGATTTCAGAAGGCATTAAAGCAGGGGATACTGTTTTAATTACAGGGAACATTGAGCTTACTCATGATATACCGGTAATATTGGCAAGACTCACATCGAAAAGGCAGGTATGGTAAGGTTCCTTACAGATCATCCGGTTGGAGTTTTTATGAGCCTCTTTGCATTGTGCATTGCAGGAGTATTTTCGATGCTTTATATCCCCGTTTCACTTCTGCCCTCGATGGATATCCCGGTAATTGCGGTTTCAGCAAGTCATCCTTCTTATGATGCAGAAGAAATGGAAGAACTGATAACCTCACCTCTCAGGAAGTCGTTACAGGGCCTTAAAGGTCTTGATAACATGAATGGTATTTCCACTGATGGCCGGTCATCTGTTCAACTGCGCCTCAAGCCTGACACTGACCCCGACATTGCCATTATGGAGGCTCAGGCAAGGATCGACAAGATAAGGCACAAAATTCCTGATGGAACCAGGGGGCCGGTATTACTGGGATCAGAAATTTCAGATATTCCGGTCTTCCACCTCATTATTAGCCTTAACGGAAGGTCAGATTGCAAACGATTTCACCAGCTTTCTGAATATGCGGCCAATGTTATCAGGGGGCGTATTGAACAACTCAGTGAAGTTGCTGGCACTGAGCTCTCAGGGACAACATCCATAGTTTATAAAATTGACCTGGACCCTGCACTTGCCGACCTTAACGGGATTACCCCCAAAGTCATTGAAGACTATTTCTCAGTAAACGGATCATCAAGAACATTCAACCTGAAAGAGGGCAACTATACATTTTTGGTTGACCTTATTTCTCAGGATGATCACGGGTATGGATCTTTCTATCGCTTGCTCAAAGATTTTGAAGCCTTATACGGTCAGGCTGGGTTGGTTGGTTCAGAAATAAAATACAGGCCTGAAAATGGGGTCTGTTTATTTAATGGTAAAAGGGCTGTTTCAATTGAAGTTTATCAGAGGGCAGGTAGCAGGGTAAGCGCCTTAAAACAGAAAGTCCGGGATATTATGGAGAACATTGCGGATGAGGACCCGGAAATTGAATGGTCGATGGTCCGTGACCGTGCGGAAGAGCTGAAAGATTCTGTTAATGGGCTTTATACCAGCATGCTCTTTGCAATTCTTATTG
>CAZXWD010000137.1:0-6667 GCA_964644135.1 uncultured Bacteroidales bacterium
AAAAACGTGAAGCGTGAAAGGTGAAGAGTGATATGAAAATCAAATCAAAAAATGACATTTCACAATTGGCAGCGCCGAGCTCCGCTTCGCTCCGGTTGACAGTTGACAATACCCGCAGGGCCGGGTCGTGAGGTTTTTGTATTTCCTCGTCTATATTCATAAATTATTATAGTTATTCATGAATACACTCTTGTGATTTTGTATATTTGCAAAAATACAACACAATGATACATCGAATATTACTGGATCAATTAAAGGAAAGCCTTTTCAAAGGAAAAACATTAGTACTATTAGGACCAAGGCAATCCGGTAAAACAACCTTACTTGAAATGCTGTCGCATGAGATAAATGAAAAGGTATTATTGCTGGATTGTGATGAACCAGATATAAGGAGAGAACTAACTGATGCAAGTTCAACACAACTAAAACAGCGGACAGCAAATGCCAAAGTTGTGATGATAGATGAGGCTCAAAGAGTAAAAGACATTGGAATAACTTTAAAACTCTTTCATGATAAATTAAAAGATGTTCAATTGATTGTGACCGGTTCCTCAGCACTGGAGCTTACGGGAGAAACCCGTGAACCCCTTACCGGAAGAAAATATGAATACTTCCTGCTCCCACTGTCTATAGAGGAGATGATCTTAAAAACTGATCGTACGACCGAAAAAAGATTGCTAAAGAACAGGCTATTATATGGAATGTACCCCGGAGTAATTAATGAGCCGGGAAATGAAAGAAAGATATTAAACAATCTGGCAGGAAGCTATTTATATAAAGATATATTTTCCTTTCAGGATGTGCGCAAACCAGAAATCATTGAATCCCTGCTTGAAGCTTTAGCACTTCAAATCGGCAGTGAAGTTTCATACAATGAACTGGCAAAATTGATGGGAATAGATCAGATAACTGTTCGTAGATATATTGATCTCCTGGAAAAAACATTTGTCGTCTTTAGGTTACGATCATTCTCTCGTAATGTCAGAAATGAATTAAAAAAATCGAGGAAGATTTACTTTTACGATAATGGGATACGAAATGCTATCCTATCAAACTTTAGCGATATTGAATTGCGAACAGATAAAGTGGCGCTATTTGAAAATTTCCTGGTAAGTGAAAGAAATAAATTTCTAAATAATCACCAGGTATATACAAACAAATTCTTCTGGAGAACAACACAACAACAGGAGATTGACTATATAGAGGAAATAGATGGTCAGATTTCCGCCTATGAATTTAAATGGAATTCGAAATCCAAAAAGAAAATACCCCTGACTTTTATAAAGGCATATCCTGAGTCAAATACTGAACTAATACATACCGATAATTATTTTGATTTTCTATTACGATAAAAAAATCACTGCCAAAAATTTCACAGTGATTTATAGAAACGTGAAGCGTGAAGAGTGAAGGGTAAAGCGTGATATGAAAAACAAAACAATCAGGTCAGTTAATAAGCATTATTTTTCCGGAATATTCTCTTCCGCCAGTAATGAATCTGTAATAATATAGTCCTGCGGGAATTCCTTTTCCTGACCATTTGATCCTGACAGGACCGGGGCACTGAATTTCCCAGCTTTCGCTATGGATCAACTGACCATTGGATGCAAAGATCATTAGCCCAACCTTTCCAGTCCCTGAGAATGCAAGACTGAAGGTGACCGACTCTGTAAAGGGGTTCGGATAACAATTTACCTTATCCAGGAACTCGGGTTTACTGTGTTCATCCGGAACGGATACGGTACTGCCATCTTCGATTCTTAATACTATTCCCTGGTGCCCGACTATCCATCCAAGATATGAATCCACAAAGCTGACGCAATATAAGGGACTATTTTGTTGCAAATCATCCCTTGTCCAGGTCAGGCCACCATCGAAAGTATAAATTATTACTCCATCCATTCCGACTGCCCAACCTCTCTGACCGTCAGCCATTGCACCTGAGAAGAGCAATACATCATAAGGGAGCTCCTGCAATTCCCAGTTGATCCCACCATCGGTGGTTCTCATAACTACAGCTTTATAACCATTGGTCTTTATTCCTCCGAAAGCCCATCCATTCAATGAATCGATAAATTGTACTTCATACAGGCAATTTCCAAATCCGATCATGGAATGCTGGATGGTCCATGTAGTGCCACCATCCATGGTTTGCAGTATGGTCATATCCTCTCCGACAACCCAGCCGACCTGATCGTTCAGAAAGAACACATCCCATAGTATCGAATTTTCGTATGTAAATTGATCGGACCAGGTTTCTCCAGCGTCTTCTGATTTTAAGACGATACCTATTGAGCCCCAGTCGCCACCAACAGCCCATCCTGTGGTTTCATCCACAAAGAATATATCTGTAAGGTCTTCATCTGTACCACTGGCCACCTGCAGCCAGCCAGTATTGTCATCAATATGACGAAGAAGTGTGCCTCGCTCGCCAACAGTCCATCCAACATATTCATTTATAAAAAAGATGCTATGTAAAGACCAATCTGTGCCACTTGTTTCGGGCTCAAAGGAAATGCCGCTGTCTTGCGTCTTGAAGATGGCTCCTTCATTGCCGACTATCCAGCCATTGCTGTCATCAAGAAAAAAAGCACCCAATAATGTCTCTGAATAGAAGGAGGAATCATGTTGTTGCCAGTTGTTGCCACCATCGTAGGATGACATAATGATCCCGGTCCATCCTCCTGTGACCCAACCATGAAGGTCGTCAGTAAAATCCACTCCCGTTAAGCTATACGAGTTGGAAGGCCCGATATGCTGTAGGCTCCAGCTATCCCCGCCATTTTCCGTGTGGATGATATTACCATAGCTACCGACTATCCAGCCTTCTAAACTATCAGTAAAACAGATATTGAACAATTCATGGTTGGTCGTTCCCACCTGGTCCACCCATGAGATCCCTCCATCTGAGGTATGAAAAACCAACCCGTTATTTCCACAAACCCATCCATTCAGGGTGTCGGTAAACAGGATATCCCGGAGCCTTTCGTAATGGGTGGTATCCTGAACCACCCACGTAATACCCCCATCGTCCGATTTAAGGACAGTACTATGATACGTTGATATCCAGCCTGTTTGCTGGTTTACGAAAGACAAGCCGGTTATATAATGATCGTCGGCCAGCATGCTCGATTGCCATGAAATTCCACCATCTGATGTCCTGAGCAGTTCATGCTTAGTACTGCTAATCCAGCCATGCTCAGGGTCGACAAAGACCACTTTGTTGAGATTTTCAGTGGTCCCACCATCAAAATTATCCCAGTTCATACCGCCATCGGTGGTGTTCAGAATGATGCCGTTATCTCCTGCTATCCAGATGTTCATTGAATCAAGCATCCAAATACCATTAAGGTCTTCGTTCGTTCCACTATTTTGAAACTCCCAGCTATTTCCACCGTCATTGGTGAAAAGTATAGTCCCGCCATCCCCCACAAGCCATCCTTTTACTGGATCATAAAAACTCACTTTATTCAGTCGGTTTCCTTGTGGTAACGGGTTAACCCATTGCCATTGCGCGGGGCAGATATTAACCGCTGCAATCAGGATCAGTGATAAGAATATTATTCTCACAGGGTTGTGATTAATGGAGAAACCAATGCAAGATACAAAATTAAGATGGACTTTTTTGATGCAGGAACGTGGATTTAATGGGATGGTCGGATTTTCATGGATCCGTATTGATCCATTTAGAAATCTTTTTTCTGGAAACGGATCAGATATGAACCTAAAAGAAAAACGAAGAAAACTGTTGATGAAATCTTATTAGAAAACATTGTTTTGCACAATCAATTGAGCAAAATACAATTAAATTGTTGAGTTCGTTGTGCGTTTTTGCATCTTTGTGAAAATAGTTTTTTAACGCAATGTAAACTCTTTATCAGAAATTTGAAACGCTTCTGCAAAACACACCCATTGACTTTAAGCGGTATTTATATAAAAAAATATCATGGGATAGTCGCATGATTGGAATTATTGGTGCTCGGGGTGTGGGTAAAACTACTATGGCATTGCAGTATATCAAGGAAAATTCAGACAGTAAAGTTGCCTTATATGTGCCGGCTGACGATATGTATTTCAGTGAGAACAGGCTTGTTGATCTAGCAGGTAACTTCTATAAAAATGCAGGAGAGTGCTTATTTAGGCTCAGAACAGGTTAGGTTGTGATTTAAAAATCAATCAAACCGGTGTTCCACTGACAGCGGCTCGAGGTGAATAGTGGCGTGGATGTTCAGTTTGTCAAAAATACTATTCTCAATTTTGGTGGCCAGTTCGTGCCCCTCCACAATGGTCATCTCCTGGTCAAGCTTTATATGAAAAGTCAACTCCTTGTGGTTAATATAATTATGAAAATGATAATGATGAGGTTGTATATCGGCTGAACTATGCTCATCTATTATCGACTCTATTTTTTCTATCAGTTCGGCCGAAGGTTTCTCCCCGAGTAATTTATTGGCTGCCTTTCTGATTATATCATATACTACATAAAAGATCATCAGGGCAATAATGATCCCCAGAATGCTGTCTATCCACCAGAAATATTTGTTCAGGAATATACCTATCAAAACAACTACTGAAGATATGGCATCGGTTCTATGGTGCCATGCATCAGCTTTCACGGTCATGCTCCCGGACCTTCTGCCCAGGTAAAACCCATATTGTGTCAAGCCTTCGTTGAGGACGATCGACACAATTATCACAATAATGGCAACCAGACCGAAATCAGCAGATTTTTGATCAGACAGCTTGCGTATTGAATCCACCAGGATATCATAGGCTATTGCAGCGAGAATAAAACCGATCAGAATCGCTGCTATCAGTTCCCACCTTCCATGCCCGAACGGGTGCTCTTTGTCCGGCTTCCTGGCTGCCAGCCTGGAAGCTACAATTACTACTACGGAACTCAGCGAGTCGGACAAAGAATGCCATGCATCAGCTATTAATGCAACTGAGTTGGAGACAACCCCTGCCCATATTTTCAATGCAAACAGAACAATATTCGTTGCAATTGACACAAATCCCTCAAGAAATCCTGCCCTTTTCTTATCCATAATTGATTTTTGGTTGCTTTGGTTAAATATATTTTAATTGCAATATTTTAGGTTATCGCCTGCAGGGATTCTTTAAATATCCATTGAAAGAAATTCCCTGATATGAATATGAATATGCTCAACACCTTCAAACGATCCTTCAATGTAGTCATCCATACTTACGACAATATACCTGAAATTATCTTTGATCTTCCATAAATTGCCAAATTCACGGTCATGGGTTTTCGGATCATCGATCCGGTATGCAACCTGCAGGTAAATAGTATTTCTCTCCTACTTCAAATATTTTTTTACCAATTATACCATATCTTTTACTTATATGTAAAAATATTTATTAACGATAATTAGAAATTCACCAGATATACATACTCGCTCAGTTGCAAGCGTGCAATCGCGCATTCTTCAGGTTTAAAATTATGAAGTTTTTCTGGCAACGACAGGATAAAATCCCTAATATCAACTAGTGCTAAACCAGGGATTGTATTCTCTTTAAAGTATAACTTTTACTGAACTGATTAACAAAAAGGTTTATAGTTAACGAGTTGTGCGGTTTGTGTGTTATTGCCCCCACATTACCTGACAATGATCTTTTCAGTGACCGATTGTCCATTTGCCCTGAAGTTGATAAAATACAGGCCTGGTGGGGTGTCCATTGCATTCCAGGTCAGTTCGTGCTCACCTTTGTACCGTGTTCCGCTTACCAGAACGGTTATTTTCCTGCCGGTCATATCATAAACGCCTATCATAACATGAGCGCTTTCAGGAAGGTGATAACTGATAATCGACAACCGGCTTACCGGGTTCGGATATACCCGTAGTGAAAGTTCGGCAGCTTGTGGTTTCAGGCTCTCCACCCAGCTACCAACCGCATCGAACTCATACGCCCCCATATAATATGGCTAAAGATTGATTTCCGTAGTTATCCCGCTACATCTTCGCGCTCCCTCCCATCCCGTAAAAGTCCAGCCATTCACCTTGCGAACCGGATATGTAATATTTGCGTCCTTTGAATACTATACCGGCCACAAACTCTTTTTTTGTCCCGCTGACGATGGATGCTTCATTCAATTGCTCTGCTATAGTTTTCAGCAGGGCATGGTCTTTTTGCGCTTCCTCAAGGGTTATGAAAAAAGGCTTTTCGTTACCCGGGCTTTCCGGGTGGGAGCCCTTTTTACGTTTCCCGGCCCTGGACAAACCGGTCAGTATGGCCTTGAAATTCATCACTCAAATGGATTTTTCCCAAAAACAGTAAGCCAGATGAAGCGCCCTGTCTGTCACATTCATGTTAAAGTTCAGTTACTGATTCAATTTACTACGTTACAATGGGAAAATCTGGACTGAATGTCCCTTCGCCGGGTAAAGATGTACGAACGATGATAAAAAGTAAATTATCGTTTATAATTTATTGGAAAGCCCGATAAGCTGGTTGAACCAAAAGGGCTTATACACCAAAATATTGTGGTTCAGGCAAGTTTTTAAGGTTTCGATGAAGCACCCGAAGTATTAATCAAAAAACCGGAAAAGCAAAAACTCCCGCAAATCACATAACAGCGCTACAGGAGTAAAAACGAGGTATCGTCATAGTGTTATATTTCGAATGACGAGCTTAATGAATCTGC
>CAZXWD010000138.1:0-6664 GCA_964644135.1 uncultured Bacteroidales bacterium
AGCCAACAGCCAAAAAGAACACTGATGACGCGGATTAAACGGATTTTAACGGATTAATTCAAAATTTAGAATTTAGAATTCATAATTAACACCAAATCTATTCCTCCACTTCCCAGCCATAATCAACATACTCCCAGTCGAAATCGTCGCCGCTGACCTCCACCATCAGGAAACCTTCTTCGGTCTCAAGGTTCGGGCCGCGCCACCATCTACCCGATACCGCACCGGCAGTAATAAAATGAGTCCCGAATACATAGATATCTTCCAGGTAATGCAGGTGGCCCTGCAAAACGAGCTTCAGGTTATAATCCCTGAATAGCTCCAGTACCTCTTTTGAATTGGTGATCACAATACCCGGACTGTTCGGTTCGGTGGCACCTTTAAAGATCTGGGCACCAACCGTCATTAAAGGTATGTGTACGCTGATGGCCAGGGGCTGGCTGGTATCTGTCGCCGATAATTCCTCTTCGATCCATGCAAGCTGCTCTTCATCCACCCCTCCCTTGTATCCGCCTTCCCCGTTATCCTCCACAGAATCGAGTATGAAGATTTTCCAACCTTTATGTTCTATTACCTGGTACCTCGGGCCGATCCTCTTTTCATACATTTTCTTCCCATACTCGGGATGTGTCTCATCGGCCCCGCTCTTTTCATACCATCCGTATATCTCGTGGTTCCCGATGGTATTGTAAACAGGCATGTTGAATTTCCCGACCATCCCGCCATAGAGGTCATAGAGACTGTCAGATCTGCCGTACGAAACACCCAGGGCATCCATGATAAGGTCGCCGCCGGTGATCACGAAGTCAGGGTCCAATTTGTTCACTTTGTCGATAGCCGACTCAAAACCTGCAATCGCATCCCTTTCAGGCTGAAGATGGATATCAGTGAGAAAAACAAAGGTGAAAGACTCTTCCGGATCCGGAACCCCGGTCTCCATTTCCATATTACAGGAAAAGGGAAGAAAAATGATAGCAGTGGATAAAATAAGGAGAAAATATCTTCGTAACATAGTTCAGGTTTTTGGTTGTTCTCAAAATTATACCAAATATAAACCCGGGCCGTTTGTCGGGCAATTAAGTTTTTGTTAATATTGTAACAACCGTTATACTTGCATTCTTTGGATAATTCACAAAACTAAACAATAATGAAAATAAAGGATCTGCTTACATTACTGTTCATATTCACCTTGCCGTTTTTACTGCTCGGCAGCCACGGCGAGATCACCAAAGAGGACTTCCCTAATGCCGATGTGGTGGTTGTTTTCGACAGCACCGTTTCCGATGTGCAGCCCTCGGGGCTCACTTACGTTGATCACCACTATATGTACAAGATACTCACTGAAAATGGGGCGCTCCGCAATAATGTGGTGCGTATCGACTACGATCCGCTTTCGGCCTACGTTGATATTGTTAAAGTGCTTATCCACCATAAGGACGGGACAGTCACCAGCCTCGACACGTCCAATGTGCTCGATTACCCCCAGCCGGCCCGTGCCATTTACTGGGGCGCACGCGAAAAAATGATCGAGGTGGGAAGGCTCGAACCAGGCGATGCCCTCGAGGTATGGACCTTCAAAAAAGGGTTCACCTATGCCCTTCTTTTAGATAATAATGAAGATGAAAGATACATTCCGCCCATGCGGGGGCATTTTTATGATATAGTACCCTTCTGGAGCAGCGACCCGGTGGTGGAAAAGGTTTACCGCGCCATTATCCCGGCCGATAAAACGGTCCAGTATAAAGTCTATAACGGGGAAGTGGCCTCTTCATCGATCCTGAAAGACGAAAAGATGATCTACACCTTCATAAAAAAGGATATCAAGCCGGTGAAGCGGGAACCGTGGATGGTGGCCATGTCGGATGTGGCGCCTAAACTGCTTATCTCCACAAGCCCCGACTGGTACGCCAAATCTATATGGTTCTACGGTGTGAACGAAGATTACGGAAGCTTTGAATGGACTCCTGAGATAAAAGAAAAAGTGGATGAGATCCTCGAAGGCGCAAAAGATGAAATGGATTCTGTTTCGAGGCTTACCCACTGGGTGGCCGATGAGATCAGGTATTCCGGGATCTCCATGGGAGAAGGGGAAGGCTATACACTTCACACCGGCGACATGACCTTCACCGACCGCTGCGGGGTGTGCAAGGACAAGGCAGGCATGCTCATCACCATGCTTAGGGCTGCAGGGTTCGAATCGTATGCAGCCATGACCATGGCAGGATCACGGATCGACTACATCCCGGCCGACCAGTTCAACCACAGCGTGACCGTAGTGAAGCTATCCGACGGGAAGTACCACCTCCTTGACCCCACCTGGGTGCCTTTTGTAAGGGAGCTCTGGTCGAGTGCGGAACAGCAGCAGGAATACCTGATGGGGCTTCCCGAAGGTGCCGACCTGGCAACCACGCCCGTCTCGGATCCCCAGAAGCATTTCGTAAGGATATTCGGCAACAGCGAAGTGGACACCGACGGGAACCTTACAGGATTTGTGACCCTGGTAGCCGAGGGACAGTCGGATGCCGCGGTAAGGCGCATGTTCACCTCTTATTACAAAGACCGATGGGAAAGGCAGCTTGAGGGAGAGATCAGGAGCGTACATCCCCATGCCAGGATACTCGGGATAGAAATGCCTGATCCCTACGATTACATGAAAGCGCCCATCAAAATAAAAATTGAGTATGAAGTCCCTCATTACGCGCTTGTCACTGATGAAGAGATCATCATTGAATCCTTTGTAGGCTCGGGAATTTTCAAGAGGGCAATGACACACCTATATTTCGACACAGGGATGGAAGCAAGGGAATACCCTTTCAGGGAACGCTGTTCAAGGTATGTGAAATTCAACGAGTCGATCAAGCTCCCGGGGGAATATAAAATAGAGTATGTCCCTGTGCAGGAAGCCTTTGTCGATTCAACAGCCTATTTTGAGGGCGGTTTCCAGGTGAGCATGTCGGGCAAGACCTTCCGGATGAACCTCGATGCTTCCTTCAACAAGAGGATCTACCAGCCTGAAGAGTGGCCATCCTTTAAAAGGGCCGTGGAGGCTCAGAAAGCCTATATGGAAGGCCCATATATCTTGAGGAAAGCCGGACAGGAAGAGTAAAAGACAAACAGAATGAATTTTATAACAGAAAATAAAGACCAGACCATGAAATATATTTCTTTCATTATTGCCCTCGTTTTTATTTTGGCAGGGCCGAAGGCAAATAGCCAGCAGGCTGAACAAGACGCCACCTACCAGAAGCTCATCAGGGAGTACACCCTGCACAACGACGGATCATACGACTTCAGGGAGTACAAAGAGCTCAGGCTGAACAGTCATTTTGCTTTTCACAGGCTCTTTGGCGAAACCTTCATCATTTACAATCCCGAAAAGCAGGACCTGAAGATCAATGAATCGTATACAACCATGGCCGACGGTACCCGGGTGGAAGCCCCGGAGAACGCTTTTAACGAACTGCTGCCACGCTTTGCCAGGGAGGCCCCGGCGTACAACCATCTCAGGGAAATGGCGATAACCCATACAGGACTGGAAGTGGGGGCCACCATCTACCTCGACTATACCCTCAGCACAGAAAGTGGTTTCATGCCTTTCTTCATGGGAAAGGAAGAGGTGAGGCAAAATGTTCCCGTTGAGGAAATGGAAGTGATAGTTAGGGTACCCGAAGATCTCTCTCTGAAGTACAGGGTCCTTAACATACGCACTGCACCCGATATTTTCGAGGAAAACGGACAGATGGTCTACCGCTGGTCGTTCAGGAACATCCGGGCTCAAACCGGGGAAAAGTATGCTCCTTCGGAAGAGGAGCCAGTGCTGTTTTTCAGTCTTTTCGACCTCCAGCGGGCATTCTTCTCCTTTGTGAACCAGGATGCATTCAGGCATAACCTTCCGGCCGAAGTGGCCTCGAAGGCCGTGGAGCTCTCAAAACAGCAGGATGACGAGGTGAAACTTATCTGGGAAGCCCGGAAATGGCTTACAGAAAGGTTGCAGCACAAGGAAATCCCCCTGAAATATTCCGGTTTTGCAGTGAGGGACCTCCCGGAGGTCTGGGAAAGCACTTACGCCGGCAACCTTGAGATGGCGATCATGCTTGCCGATATGCTGGTCAAGGCCGGCATCAATGCCTATCCCGTTGCCAGGATCCACAACAGTAGGTTCGGCAGGCAGCTCGGCAACATGGAAATGTTCGGAGAGTACCTGGTACAGGTCAATCCGAAGAAAGAAGGGCGTTTTTACCTGTCGCCACATTCGGCGAACGGTGAAAACCTGATCTGGGAAGTGGCTGACATGACCTTCATCCAGCTCGACGGCGCCATTGAGAGCGTCCGCACCTCCGAGGAGAAAGAATACGTGGCCGAAGCAGCCATGGACGCAGTGCTCCGGATCCCCGACACAGCCAACCTGCTGGGCGAAGTGACCCTTGAAGTAACAAATGGCTGGAACCCCTACATGAAAGTCTACAACAATAAAAAACAGGCAGGAGCCCCGCTGAATGTCAAAGTGGATAATGAAAAGGTATCTGTAGAAAAGCTTACCGGCCCGGAAATGGAAGCTGTGTTGCCGTTCGAAGATCCCTCGGCTGCCAGGCAGGTGGAGGACTTCCTCCTGGTACGGCTGCCATCATTTAAATACGGAGTGGACCAGTGGGAACTGGGCTCCCTGCCAACTGATCGCATAGAGCCACTCGAACTCCCCTATCCCGTTTCAGAAAAATACACTTATGAGATAGCCCTGGCAAACGGATGGCAGGCGCTTGGAAAAGAGATAGAGCTGGAAAGGGAGAAAGAATTCGGCAGCGCGAAACTGGTGGTAAGGCCAAAGAGCAATTCCGTAGTCATCGAACGGCACATTATCCTGAATAAAAAGAGATTTACCCCCGGGGAATATGCCGATCTTCTCGAACTTCTTGAAGTATGGGACCTTAAGAGGGGCAGGGAGTTGATACTCAAAACAGCCGGCTCGTCCGACTAAATACCCGATGTATTCAGGTTCCCAAGGCTGACGGTGATGATCCGCTTGCTTTCGGTCTTGTGGTCGGCAAAGACCTTCATGGTCACCTGGAGGTGCAGGTTGTAGATGTTGAGCATGGTTTCCTTGGACACGATCTGCCCGACCTTCGATATGTCGGAGTTGATGATGCCCGAATACCTTGAGATCTCCTTATCGATTATTTCGTTGTGCCCTTCGTCTATGTACGACCGGTCGTAGGTAAGGAATTCGTAAATGTTTGCTATCTGTTCAATAGTGATCACCTGCAGGTTTTCTATCCCGTCTATATTGGTCATGAACCATTCATAGGTGTTCTGGTCGATGAGGCAGCGGTTGAGGGTGTCCCTTTCAAGTATCCTGGCATTGTTGATGATGGCTGATCCGTAGTAATTGTTGATGAGCTGGAAGATGGTATCGCGGGTTATCGCATAGCGAAGGCTGATGCTGCCGATAATGCTGCGTAGTTTGGGGAATAGATGATAGGCATTGTAGGCCCTTACGACCATCTCGAAATTAATGGCAAAGAACATGGCGTGCAACGGGGTGTCAAAGATGAGGAAACCACCGTCGCCGGTACTTATGAATGATCCCTCGATCTTTTCCTTGGTATAATATTGAAATACATACTGGTTGTTCTCGAGGCTGAGCCGCATGGCCTTATCGAACATGATCTTGAAGAGCGAGGGGATGAGTGTCTGCTCCAGATGCTTATAGTTACCGTACCTGTAAATATCAATTCCCAGAACAGCCACACGCGAGAAGCCTTTCAGGTTGATATAGTTTGCCATCTGCTCCAGCAAGTCCTCACTGTTGGGGATGACATTCACTTTTTCGTAGATCGACTCGGTATCGTACTCTTTGAGGAGGGCAATGATCTGATCGAAGTCAAGTTTTCTGATCTTTTTCGACATTAGAATTGGATTTAAAACCGGTACAAAAGTAAGCAAGGATTGTTAATTGTTGTTAACATCTATAATTATACATATTTAACATATTGCAAGCATTTAATTTACAACTACTTAAAAAGCTATGATAACCGCCACTGTTATTCACAAATTGTTAATAACCTATGTTAACTTAATGTTAACACATACGACAAAAAATACTTGATTTCAGAAACTCTGTGATAGTATATTTGCTTCATCAGGTGATCGATAAAAGACTGGTTCGACGCCTGCAGGAGCAACGGCAACGCTGATCCCTCGGGAAAGGCAGAGTCCAACTCCGGCCCGGCAGAGACAAGGCCGCCAGGCTAAGTCAAAACCGGGGGCAGAAGGATGAAAAACCCGAGAGGGCGAGTATTCCGGATGCTAGCAGGTTAGAACTGTGGGAAAGGAAAGGAGAGCCGCAAGGCAAACCAGAACTGACCTTCGATCCCGGACACGAAGACCCGCAAGGGTTTGATACGAAAGGATTAGTCACAATAACCATAACCTGACGTCTTTCGAAAGCTCCGGCTGACGTTAGACGAGCGGGAATCAGTTCTCACGGATTGGTTCCCGCTTGGTTTTTATATACCCGTACCTTCTTCCAAAAAAGCCATTCCATCTCAAATATTAAAAGAGAAAGCATTGAAAATGCCTTTGTGGTATGGTGTTACGGTCCTCCTTCGCTTCGCTACGGAGGATAAAATGTTACGGTGTTAGGGTAATTAACAATGAACAATTAACA
>CAZXWD010000139.1:0-6568 GCA_964644135.1 uncultured Bacteroidales bacterium
AGCCTATTTAAATGGATTCTAAAAAAAGGCAAGATTTATGCTCACATGAAAATATCCGACCCCTCCGGGGTCGTGGTTGGTTTTGTTTCTGTTTCTTTCTATAATTATGGGATCCCTCCGGGATCTTAACAAGCTTTCAAATCAGAGGTGCTGGATTTTAATCCTAATCCTATTCCTGTTCTTATTCTTATTCTTATTCATATTCCTAATCCTAATCCTGTTCCTATACCCTCCCCCTGGCTTCGCCTTCCCCCTCCCTGCTAGCAGGGAGGGGGACCGAGGGGGTGGGTATCAGTGCAATTTCAAACTCCTAATCCTAATCCTATTCCTGCTCCTGCTCCTGCTCCTAACAATGTCCAATGTGAACATGGCACTATGCGAACATGCGCCCATGAAAATATCCGCGCTCCCTGGCTTTCATTATCTCAACTCTCAAATCTAAGCTCTCAACTCTCAGTATTCTTCCCCTTGCTGCCGCAATGCTTCCTTGTGCACCAGCTCCAGCAGCTTTTTGAAGAAATGGGGGTCGAGCCCCGCTTTTTCCGCAGCGGCTGTCCGCTCTTCCACGATCTTCTTCCAGCGCTCCATCTGAAGGATCGATAGGTTTTCGTGCCGCTTGATCTCACCGATCTCTTTGACAGTCCTCATCCTTTCCGAAAGAACATCGATCAGCGCCTTGTCGAGCCGGTCGATCTGCTGCCTCTTTAACTCCAGCTCCCTGATGTATTCCCCGTCCCTGGCCTTCCGTATCGACAGTGATGAAATGAGCTTAGAAAAGGCCCCGGGAGTAAGCTGCTGTTCGCGGTCCGACAATGCCTTTTCGGGATCGGGGTGAACCTCGATCATCAGTCCGTCGAAAGCAAAATCCAGTGCAAGCTGGGCGATCACGGGGATCAGTTCACGCTTTCCGCAGATATGGCTCGGGTCAACTATGACCGGAAGGTCGGGGTAACGGCGTTTGAGCTCAATGGGATGTTCCCAGAGGGGCATGTTCCTGAAAGGTTCCGAACGATGGGTGGAATAACCCCTGTGAACGGCGAGCAGCTTTGTTATTCCCACTCTGTTGAGCCTTTCCAGGGCGCCTGTCCACAGGTCAAGGTCAGGGTGCATCGGGTTCTTGACCATTACGGGGATGTCAATACCTTTCAGTGCGCCGGATAGTTCATCCACCGCCCAGGGGTTCACAACCGTGCGTGCACCCAGCCAGATCATGTCCACATCGTTCTTCAGGCAAAGCTCTATGTGTTCGGGCAATGCGACTTCCACGCAGGTCTTGAGACCTGTTTCGCTTTTAACGGTTCTGAGCCACCGCAAGGCGATATCCCCCGCACCGGGGAACCAGTCGGGGCGCGAACGGGCTTTCCATATCCCTGAGCGGAAATACTCCACGCCCGGTATTTTACTTAATTCACGGGCGGTCGCCATCAGCTGCCCTTCGCTTTCGGCACTGCATGGTCCGGCAATTAACAACGGCTTTTCCGGTCCTTGTGTTATGGGGGTTATCTTATCCATTTTTAAATCATTGCTATATGGCAAAGATAGCTATTCACAAAGTAATCTTCCCCATTCTTCGGGTTATTGATCGCGATATGTTATTTTTGCAGCGAAATAGAATTATTATGGATCACGGAAAAAGGACAAAGATCAAAGTGCTGCTCGATAAAGGCGAGCCCCTCAGTGAAGTTGTTGTGAAAGGATGGGTAAGGACCAAAAGAGAGAGTAAGAATGTTGTATTCATAGCGTTGAACGACGGGTCCACTATACGTAACCTCCAGGTGGTGGCAGAGCCGGGGACCATGAGCCGCGAGAACCTCGAAAAGATCAGTACCGGCGCCTCGCTTTCAGTGAAGGGTGAGCTGATCGAATCACCCGGTGCAGGGCAGAAAGTGGAGATGGTGGCAAAAGACATACATATTTACGGTACCGCTAACCCCGATGAATACCCGTTACAGCCGAAGAAGCATTCACTGGAATTTCTCAGGGAAAAGGCACACCTCCGGTTCCGTACCAACACCTTCGGCGCCATCACGCGGATAAGGCACGCCATGATCTTCGGGATACATAAATTCTTCAACGACAAGGGTTTTTACAACATCCACACCCCGATCATCACAGGCTCTGATGCCGAAGGTGCCGGTGAGATGTTCAGGGTTTCTGTGCTCGACCCGAAAAACCCGCCGCTGAACGATCAGGGCGAGGTGGACTACAGGGAGGATTTCTTCGGTAAGGAAACCAACCTGACGGTCTCAGGGCAGCTTGAAGCCGAGCTCGGTGCGCTGGCCATGTCGGATGTCTATACCTTCGGCCCTACCTTCAGGGCAGAGAACTCGAACACCAGCCGCCACCTTGCCGAATTCTGGATGATCGAGCCCGAGATGGCCTTCTATGATATCCACGATAACATGGACCTTGCTGAAGAGATGACAAAATATCTCGTACAGTATGCTCTCGACAACTGCATGGAGGATATTGAGTTCCTCGACAAGCGACTGAAGGATGAAGACAAGAACAAGAAAATGGAGGACCGTTCGCCGATGGGGCTGATCGAGAAGCTGCATTTTGTGCTCGACAGCGAATTCGAAAGGATCACCTACACCGAGGCCATCGATATATTGAAAAACTCAAAGCCCAATAAAAAGAAGAAGTTCCAGTACGTGATCGAGGATTGGGGGGCCGACCTGCAGTCGGAGCATGAAAGGTACCTTGTGGAAAAACACTACAAGAAGCCTGTCATCATTACCGATTATCCCAGGGAGATAAAAGCCTTCTACATGAAACAGAATGACGACGGGAAGACTGTGAGGGCAATGGATGTTCTGTTTCCGCAGATAGGCGAGATCATTGGCGGTTCACAGAGGGAGGAGGAGCTGGAGAAGCTGCAAAGCCGGATTAAAGAGCTGGATATCCCTGAAGAAACCCTCTGGTGGTACATCGAAACACGTAAGTTTGGAACAGTGCCGCACAGTGGTTTCGGGCTGGGCTTTGAACGTCTTATGCTGTTCATCACAGGTATGGGGAATATCAGGGATGTGATACCTTTCCCACGCACCCCTCAGAACGCTGAGTTTTAGCAGGATTATTTTTTACTGATTATAATTTAGTTATAAGAGGGAATATTTATTTCACGTTCTTGTAACTGAAAGAGTTTTTTTGTATTTTTCACTATCTAATTCACTAACCGTTTCGGAAGGGATAAAATGTTAAACCAGAGGTTACAACAAAAGCTGTTACAGAAACTTTCGCCTCAGCAGATCTTGCTGATGAAGCTCCTGCAGATCCCTTCCATTGCACTTGAGCAGAGGATCAAGCAGGAGATTGAAGAAAACCCTGCCCTGGAGGAGCTATCAACAAATGATGAAGACACTTCCGATGAAGAGATAGATTCTGACAGCTCCGATGATGAGTCGCTCGACGACGAATACATTGAAGACACGGAAGAACTGAACGGAGAGGAGGAATTCGACATAAACGACTACCTTGATGAAGATGATATCCCTTCTTACCGGCTTTCTGCGGGAAACCAGGGCGGTGATGAAGAACAGCGTGATGTGCCCTTCGTATCAGGGACCACCTTTCATGATTTTCTTATTTCACAGCTCGGGCTGAGGGTTAAGGATGAAAGGCAGTATTTGATAGGACTGAATATAATCGGCAACCTTGATGATGCGGGCTACCTCCAGAGAGATCTGGCCGCTATGGTCGACGATCTGGCCTTTACGCAGAATATTGAAATAAAAGAGGAAGAGATCCAGGAGGTGCTTTCCATTATCCAGGACCTCGAACCTGCGGGGGTTGGTGCCCGGAGCCTGCAGGAGTGCCTGCTGATCCAGCTTAAGAAAAAAGAGGATAAGAACAAGGGGACGAATATCGCCATCCAGATCGTATCGAGGTTCTTCAACGAGTTTACCAAAAGGCATTACGAAAAAATAATGAAAAGGGCCAAGATCTCAGAAGAGGAGCTCAAAGAAGCCATGGATGAGATCCTCATGCTGAACCCAAAGCCCGGCAATTCGATGAGCGAGACCTCGAAGACCAACCATTATGTTGTTCCCGATTTCTACATCAGGAATATCGACGGGGACCTGGAACTTACACTCAACTCGAGGAATGCGCCTGAGCTAAGGCTTAACAAGACCTATGTAGATATGCTTTCTTCTTTCGCTGAAAGCAAGAACAAAAAGAAAGATAAGGAAGCCGTCATGTTTGTCAAGCAGAAGATCGATTCTGCAAAATGGTTCATCGATGCCATCAAGCAACGCCAGAATACCTTGTACACCGTTATGAGGGCTATCATGGAATACCAGAAAGAGTACTTCCTCACAGGAGATGAAACCAAGCTCAGGCCCATGATCCTCAAAGATATCGCCGAGATCGTGAATCTTGATATATCCACTGTATCCAGGGTAGCTAACAGTAAATACGTACAGACCCCTTTCGGCACTTTTCTTCTGAAGACCTTTTTCTCCGAATCGATGCAGACCAGCACCGGTGAGGAGGTCTCCACCAGGGAGATCAAGAAGATACTGATGGACTGCGTGGAGAACGAGGATAAGTTGAAGCCCCTTACCGATGAGCAGTTGACCAATATCCTCAAGGAAAAGGGTTACAACATTGCCCGCCGCACCGTGGCCAAATACCGCGAGCAGCTCAATATTCCGGTGGCAAGGCTCAGGAAGGAACTTTAGATGGCTGCTGGCTGATGGCTTTTTGCTCAATATAACGTATTGTGCCGTTTGTACGTCAAAACTTTTGCTTTGCGTTTCTTCATGCCTTGGCGTCTTCGTAGTTAAGGATTATTTGATGGACATTGTGGTTCATTGTGTCATTGTGCCTTTGTGACTGATCCTTTTTTTACCACGAAGACTCAAAGGCACTAAGCACCACAATGTTAAATATTGCACTATATCACCTGAATCAAAAATTAGTAAACAGTTACATAAAGAAAGATTTAATTAAACCGCACAACTCGTTCAATATATTTTAATGCTTTTCCGGGATTAGTCCTTTCAGCAATACTAGATTTTCTGATTATCTATATGGGCGGGTAAAAAAAGTAAATTTGCATTTATAATACCATCATAAAATAAATGGAATCCCGCCTCGCAAAAGTCATCAGCTATATTTTCCACCCACTTCTGATACCTACATATTCCTACATCATACTCCTGCACCTGAATGTATATTTTGCAATGATCATCCCGTCACCCCAGAAGTGGCTTATCATCTCGCTTATATTTATCACTACATTCCTCTTTCCAACCATCATCAGCCTTTTCATGGTAAGGAGGGGGCTTGCAAGATCAATGGAGATGCATGGCAGGGAAGAGCGGACTTTCCCGTATATGATCACGGTGGTGTTCTTTTATCTCACCTTTTATCTCCTCAGGCAGATCCAGATATCCCCTGTCTTTTATTACTTCATGGCAGGGGCCACTCTCCTGGTGATCCTTGTACTTGTGATAAATCTTTTCTGGAAGATCAGCGGACACATGATCTCTATCGGATCTATGGCCGGTGCGATGATAGGTTTGTCGCTGTTGCTGACGATAAACCTTTTTCCATTGATAATTGCAGTTATCCTGGTAGCAGGATTTATAGCCTATGCAAGGCTGAGGTTGAATGCTCACCGCCCGGCACAGGTATATGCCGGGTTTTTCCTGGGCCTGGTAGTGATGGGAGGGGTTTTCTTCTTTCTCTGACTAGAACGGCAGGAAGGTAAAACCGACCGAGATAGGGTACAGATCGGCGGGTCCTTTCCCTTTTCTGAAGACTTTCGTTACAGAGTAATAGGCATAGACACTGAACCAGCTATAGCCCACCCTTAACGTGGGGCCAAAACGGAATTTTTCCACATTCTCAACCTGTTTCAGCTTTTCTATATCGCCTTTGGCAAATTTGTATTTCGCCTTTGCATCGATCAGGTAACCTACCTTAACTCCCAGGGCAATCCTGAACTTGGAAGGGGATTTGAACCTGAATTCAAGCGGGACGTCAATATAAGCCAGTCCCAGTTTGGTCCTTTTCATAGGCAACGAATCGGGTAAGGGGGTGAAGCGGATGGTGTCGGCCTTGATATTTTCGATCAGGCTTTTCGAGTACATATTATGAAAGCCCATTCCCACACCGAAAGCAAAGCTGAAGTCACTCTCCCCGAAGGGATAATTATACATGCCGTAAAAATTGGCTCCCTGGTTTATGGTCCTTACATCAGCTCCTTCAGGAGGGTTTATCCAGAAATCAGTAAAAACATCGGCTCCAAAACTGAACCTCTTGATAGTAGTCTGGCTGAGCGACTGTGCTGCGAGCCATTGGACTGAAAAGACTAATAAAGCTAATAATGCGATTTTCCTCATAACGGTGAATTAACGATTCAAAGATAAGGAATATTGGACGCTTTGCAGTGTTTAATGTTGAGTGTTTAATTTCAGGTGCTTGGTTCAGGTATTGATTTAAAAGGTATCATAAAGGCTGATGTGCCTGATCTGAGGAGGTTCCAGGGGAGGTTCATCGGGTGTAAAATATAACTTCACTTCCTGTCCCGGAATAACATCGAAATAATTATCTGAAA
>CAZXWD010000140.1:0-6492 GCA_964644135.1 uncultured Bacteroidales bacterium
CCTTCCGGAGGATGTATACCCGAATACCTTGCCGATACACTGATCGATTACGACTCGGTGAATGCAACCGGCGCCATTATGGGCTCAGGCGGTATGGTTGTTATGGATGAAGAAACCTGCATGGTGGATGTGGCCAAGTTCTTCCTTGATTTTACCCAGAAGGAATCGTGCGGTAAATGCACCTTCTGCCGCACTGGCACAAAGAGAATGCTTGAGATACTTACCCGCATTACCGAAGGAAAAGGCAGGGAAGGTGATATTGAACGCCTCGAAGAGCTTGCCTATGAGATCAAGGATAATTCTCTATGCGGCCTTGGCCAGACAGCACCCAATCCTGTATTGACAACGATCAGGTATTTCAGGGATGAATATGAAGCACATATCAATGAAAAGAAATGCCCCGCAAAAGTTTGCAAAACCCTACTTACCTATGAAGTCATACCTGAAAAATGTACTGGCTGTACCGTCTGTGCAAAGAACTGCCCCGTAGATGCAATTACAGGTGAGCGCAAGGAAGTTCATTTTATCGATCAAGAAATCTGCATCAAGTGCGGGCTCTGTTACACCAAATGTAAGTTTGATGCCATTAAACTCTCGTGATTTAACAAGAAAAGGACTAGTAATGAAGGAAAAAGTGAATGTCATACTGAACGGTGAAATCGTAACAGGATTTAAGGGAGAAACAGTGCTTGAGCTTGCCAAAAGACATGGCATAGAGATCCCGACACTCTGTCACGATCCCCGTTTGCTGCCATATACATCATGCTATGTTTGTGTTGTGGAAGTTGAAGGGATGCGTGGATTGCAGCCTTCATGCTCCACAAAGGTTAATGAAGGTATGCGTATTGAAACGTATAATGATAAGATCAAAGCTGCCCGCAAAACTGCCCTCGACCTGCTTGTAAGTAATCACTATGCCGACTGTGTAGGCCCTTGCAAACAGGCTTGCCCGGCAGGAGTGGATGTGCAGGGTTATATTTCCCTGATCGAAAAAGGCATGTACCACGAGGCTGTGGCACTTATAAAGGACACAAACCCGCTTCCTGCCATCTGCGGCCGGGTATGTGTCAGACCGTGCGAAGTTGCATGCCGCAGGAACCTTCTCGATGAAAATTATGCAGTAGGCATCGATTACCTCAAACGGTTTGCTTCGGATATTGACCTTGAATCTCCCGATAAATGGAAACCGGAAGTAAAACCGGCCACGGGGAAAAAAGTGGCTGTGATAGGGGCAGGCCCTGCCGGGCTCTCATGTGGTTTCTTCCTGCAAAAGGAAGGACACCAGGTGGATATCTTTGAGGCAAGCCCCCACGCCGGAGGGTGGCTTCGGTACGGCATCCCCGAGTACCGCCTCCCGAACAACATACTTCAGAAAGAGGTCGACAATATCACTGAACTTGGTGTAAAAATAAAGTACAAGAAGAAATTCGGGGAAGACATAAGGTACAAGGATCTTAAGAAGAAGTATGACGCAACCATTCTCACAATCGGTTCGCAAAAAGGAACCCTGATAGGCTGTGACGGTGAAGATGCCGAGAATGTTTATTCCGGTATTGATTTCCTGAAAAAGATGGAGCTCTCAGGGAAAAGGTACGATTTCAAAGGAAAAACAGTAGCTGTGGTCGGAGGCGGTAATACTGCCATGGACTGCTGCCGCTCTTCAATGCGCTGTGGTGCCGATAAGGTATATGTCATTTATCGTCGTACCGAGAACGAGATGCCGGCCAACCCCATAGAGATCCACGAATCAAAGCTGGAGGGAGTAACCTATAAGTTCCTTACCAATCCTTCGAAGATCAATAAAACAAAAGATGGGAAAGTTAAGTCGATAACCTGTCTCAAAATGGAGCTCGGTCCTGCCGACGCATCTGGCAGGAGAAGGCCCGTTCCGATCCCCGGATCTGAATTTGACCTGGATGTGGATGTGGTGCTTGCCGCGATCGGTCAAAAGACTGTAGCCGGTTTCATCGACGATATAAACGATGCCCTTGAAAATGGGGGTGAGCTGAAACTTAACAGATGGGGCGACATTGAAGCTGATCCTGGAACGCTCCAGACTGGTGTGGAGAACATATTCGCTGCAGGCGACGGCGTGACCGGCCCGGCTACGCTCATTGAAGCCATCGGCCAGGCCAAGCTGGCATCGCGTTCCTGTAACCTTTACCTGGAAGGCAAAGAAGTAACACCACCTCCCAAAGAGTTCATCAGTAAGAAAGAAAATTTCAAGCTACAGGTAGCCGATGATTACCAGGGCCACTTCCAGAACCAGGAGAGAGAAGAGATGCCTACACTTGATCCTGCAAAGAGAAATAATTTTAAGGAAGTTGAGCTGGGGTATGAAAACGAGGAAGTGGCACACCACGAAACAAAGCGTTGCCTCGAGTGTGGTTGTACAGCCCTCTTTACCTGTGACCTCAAAAAATATTCTACCGATTATGGCGCCGACCAGGAAAAATATGGCGGGGACTTCAAAGAATACCAGGTTGATTTCAGGCATCCTTATATTGAAATCGACAATAACAAATGCATTCTATGCGGGCGATGCGTAAGGATATGCCGCGAGGTGGTAGGAGCTGACGCCCTTGGTCTCATTAACAGGGGATTTGATACCTATGTTGCACCCAGCATGGGCGATGCCCTCCAGGATACCCATTGTGAATCGTGCGGAATGTGCGTAAGCACTTGCCCAACAGGTGCTATATCAGAAAACAAGCCCTTCAAACCAGGCCCGGTCATAACCGAAAGCGCCGAAACTATCTGCAACTATTGTTCGGTGGGCTGTAAAATGAGCCTTGAGCATAAAAACCATTTTGTAATGGGAGTGGTTGGCTCTGAAGGAATGGTTAACAAAGATGGAAACCTCTGTAAGTACGGAATGTTTGGTTATCAATATATAAACGATCGCACAAGGATAACCAGGCCGCTACTTAAAGTCAATGGATCGTTTAAGGAAGTCAGCTTCAAGAAGGCTTATGAAGTGATCGCTGAAAGGCTTAAATCAGTAGAACCTGATGAAAATGCATTCTTCGCGGGAGCCAGGCTTACAAATGAAGAGATGTATCTGATACAAAAGCTCGCCAGGAAAGGGGTGGGGACTAACAATGTAACCAGTTTCCTCTATCTTAACCGGGGCATAGGGTATAAGAACAATGCAAACGCCAACGCCCCGTTCGATCAGATACCGGGTGCAAGCAAATTCTACCTTATGGGTTCAGAGATCAATGTGGACCACCCTGTTGTGGGCTACATGATCCAGAATGTCAATTTCAGGAAAAATGTCCCGCTGTCAGTTGTAACGAACAGGGAAAACAGCGCACTGGAGCATAAGGCCGATGAGATCATAAAGATCAGCTCGTATTACTACTTTCTTAAAGCCGTAAATTATTACCTGGTTGCAAATAATTATCACAACGCGCTCTTTATAAATGATAATTGTGAAGGTTTCGAAGAATATAAAGAAGAGCTTATGAAGGAGAATTTCGTAGACCTTGTGCAAATGTCGGGTGTGAAATACATGGACATAATAGTTGAGTTTGCGAAAGAATATAACAACCAGATGAATGCGATACTGGTTTTTTCTGAAAACGATCTTTCATCCAATGCCAGCCAGGAGGCATTTAACCTGGCTCTCATCACCGGTAAGCTTGGGAAAACGAGCGCCGGACTGATCTCTCTCAAAGAGAAGAATAATTCACAGGGCCTGTTCGATATGGGCGTTTGTATGAAACTTGGCGTTGGTGGCGCTCCCATAGACGACCTGAAACTGATCTCCAAAATGAAGAAGGTCTGGAAGGTCAATGAGCTTCCCTCTAATATAAACCCAAGCCTTTACCAGTGGCTTGAGGAGAGCAGGCTGAAGAACCTCTTTATATTTGGCGAGGACCCCCTGGGATGCGCCAAACATAAAGTGCAGGTTGCCGGTTGGCTTTCTGTCGCTGAATTTAAAGTTGTCCAGGACTATTTTCTGACCGAAACGGCCCGCCTGTCCGACCTCGTGCTGCCGGCTACATTGCCTGCTGAAACCGGTGGAAGCTTTACCAATACCCAGAGGGTACTCCAGGAGTTTGAGGCTACGCTCAAAACAAAGGTTGACCGAACAGGATGGCAGCAATTGAAAGACATCCTTGATCTGCTCGGATCGGACGAGAAAAATGACGTTAAGGAAATCCTTCAGGAAGCGCTCTCATTACTCCCGTCAAGCGATGAAAATGAAAAGTACAGGTTTGCATCCTCTGCAGAAGATAATAATGAACGCTACTATAACTATGGTTGCGATAATGTGATGAAGAGGTTTGACGACGAGTTCCGCTCAGAGTTTGCAAAAATGAATGAAAAAGAAACGGTAACAAAGAATTAATACAATAGCCATGAAAGAATTCAAGTCAGTTGACGATATCCTGGTTTTTGCCATCGACGAAGAACAAAAAGCAGTGGATTTTTATTCTAAACTTGCAAGTAATGCCCGCTCGGAAGAAATGAAAGACGTTTTTACCGAGTTTGCCGAAGAGGAGATTAAGCATAAGACCAGGCTCACAAAGATAAGGGAAGAGGGGATCTTTGACATGCCAAAAGAAAGTGTGCATGATCTGAAGATCTCCGATTATGTCGTAAATGTGAAGCCCACCCCCGAAATGACCTACGAGGAGGCTCTTATTGTTGCCATGAAAAAAGAAAAGGCTGCTTTTAAGCTTTATACAAACCTGGCCGCTAAAGCCCCGAATGAAAACCTCAAAGATGTTTTCCTGTCACTGGCCACCGAGGAATCAAAGCATAAACTGAGGTTTGAAGTCGAATATGATGATTATGTGCTGAGGGAAAACTAAAGGACAATAAGTTTCCCCCTTGCCTTCAGTTGGTTGCCTTTCAGTATATTGAAAATATAGATGCCAGCCGATAATAAATTTCGATCTATTTGTACCCTGTCGGAAGTAGTCACTTCATTGAGTACAGTCTCGCCCTTAATGTTCAATATGCGTATTTCGTGGCTTTCATTATCAGGATTGTTAAAAAGAAGAGTCGAAATATTTACTACAGGGTTCGGATTGACCGAATAACCCTCTTCATTCAATCTTATCACTTCCACAGGAAACGGGGATGAGAATCCGAGTATTCCCATTTCAAGCCTGTAATAAACCACTTTGTTATATGAAGCTGCTGTATCGGTATAGTCGTATGTCACCGATTGGTCAGGACTGCCACATACTCCGGGGATTTCCCCAATTTTTTCAAACGATTCCCCGTTATCGGAGCGTTGTATACGGGTCCCGTCGCAGGTGTATCCCGCTGAGATGGTCCACCTGATAAAGACATTGTTGTCTTGCTGTAAGGCGAAGAAGCTGTTGAGATATTTGTCAGCTTCCTGCGACAGGCCCTGGATCCCTGCTGTCAAAAGAAAGATCAGTGTAATGGTTTTCTTCAGCATTATTTTAAAACGGTGACCGTATAACTCTAATTGTTGTCTTTACTATGATTAACAAAATATTAAGAAAATTGATCATCAATTTCACTCAGTGACTATAGTCAGTGGGTGAAATATTTTTACCTTCCTCTTTTCGTTAACTTTGCAGGAGAATAAAAGATAGCTATGCCCTATACTCCTTACCCGGTAACAGCACCTAAATTCTACTTCAGCGATACCTCTTTCAACAAATTGATGAGAAAGAGGATATACCATGTATTGCTTATTTCCAGCACCTATGATGCATTTGTTCTGGAAGATGACGGCAGGATCGATGAGCAGATATTTAATGAATATGTATCCCTGAACCTGCGCTATCCCCCGCAGTTCATACTTGCCCATTCGGAAGAGGATGCTTTCAACGCAATGGAGGAAGAGAAGATAGACCTCGTTATCAGCATGCTTAGTTCTGAATCGACCGATACCTTTAATCTTGCCGAAAGAATGAAGGAAAAATATCCGAAAATACCGTTTGTTATTCTTACTCCTTTTTCACGGGAAATATCCCTGAGGGTGAATCAGCAGGAAATATCTGCAGCCGATTACATCTTTAGCTGGCTGGGCAATGCCGACCTGCTTCTTGCGGTAATCAAGCTGATCGAAGATAAGATGAATGTTGAGCACGATGTAAAAGAAGTGGGCGTGCAGGTCATCCTTCTTGTTGAAGACTCCATCAGGTTCTATTCGAGCTATCTGCCCAATATCTACAAGATCATTTTCAAGCAGTCGAGAGACTTTATGCTTGAAGGCCTGAATGAGCATCAGCAGATGCTGCGCTTAAGGGGTAGGCCTAAGATACTGCTTGCAACAAATTATGAGCAGGCCATTCAGTTATATGAAAAATATAAAAGGAACATGCTCGGTATTATTACCGATATGAGCTACCCCCGCTCGGGTGATAAGGATAAATTTGCCGGCGTCAAGTTGATAGAGAAAATTCACCAGGATGACCCCTATATGCCTGTACTTCTTCAGTCGGCCGAAGAGGAGAGCAAAAAACTGGCCAGCAGGCTTAAGGTGGGTTTTATAGATAA
>CAZXWD010000141.1:0-4240 GCA_964644135.1 uncultured Bacteroidales bacterium
GACTGTCTTCCCCTCTTCCCCCTTCTCATCCTCCTATTTTCTTAACCTCTTATTTTTAGCTCCCACCTCCGAACTCCCGCGCTCCCGGGTTTCTGTGTTTCAATTGATAATCGGTAATTGATAATTGCCATAATGCCTCCTGGATCATTTTATTGAATAGATTAACAGGCGCATGAAAGATAGTTTGGAGGTAATCCATCACTACCCCGGAGGGGTAAAATATCAATAGAAAGAAGGAACCAGCCAAAACCCATTCCCCTCGCCGTCGTGTTGTATTTCATAACCATTAGGATTGCACGGGGAGGGGGAAGGGGAGGGGGATGAATGTCGATTGTCGATTGTCGGTTTTCGATTTTTATGTAGGAATAATGAGTTTCAAGTTTCAAATGCCGGGTTTCAAGATGAATCTTCGGGCATTAGTCTCCTAATTATTATCCATTTTTAATTATATTTATGAAAATTATTTGATATGCCATGAAAATGTCAGGTCATGATTTACCATTGTTTTCAAAGATCCTGATCTTGCTCATATGCGGTGTCTTATGCACGGCCATTCCCTCACAAAGTTTTTCGCAGGTTTATAAACATGCAAACATCTGGTATTTTGGCGACAGTGTTGGGATGGATTTCAATACAGGTTATCCGGTGGTGCTTTATGATGGTGTTTTATTCACGCTCGGTACGTCAAGGGGGGCCGTGGCCATGTCGGATACGAACGGATCCCTGCTTTTTTATTCCAATGGTCTAAGTATCTGGAATAAGCAACACCAGCCCATGGATTTAAGTTTCATGGCTTCTTCATATGATGTTGTTTCCTTCCCGAAATCCGGGTCTGATCACGAATATTTTGTTTTTTCGGTGCCGAATTATTTTTCTCCCATACTTGACCGGATATATTATTCAGTTATTGATATGAGTCTCAACGGGGGTTTGGGTGGAGCAGGCGATCCGGTAAAATTGACCAGCATACCCGATCCGGGTCAGAAGATCACTGCCACAAGACATAAAAATAATTCGGATACCTGGGTTGTGTTGCGAAAGATCAGTGCCCATTATTACGCTTCCATTCTTGTATCAGCGGGTACCGTGGCGCCGGAGCCCATCCTTAGCCCGGCTCCGTCATTTGAAATTAGTAGTTATATTGGTTCAAGTCAATTGGAAGGGCAAATAAAAATTTCTTACGATAATGATTATTTAGTCTATACAAACCTGGGTGATATTTCATCTCTTTCGTATGATTACAGCAGGATCGAAGTTTGCAAATTCGATGATGGAACAGGACTGGTTGACTATCTGTATACTTTGCAGCTAAAAGACCCATCTTTGACTACCAGTCCCCTTTTGGCCATGGGAGTCGAGTTCTCTCCTGACTCCAGGTACTTGTACCTCAGCGGTGTCGTTAGTAAATCCGATACAGGGTTTGTATATCAGCTCGACATGAATTACATAGAGGATTCTGCCGGCTTCTTGCAATCCAGGGTACTGGTTGGACTGGGTAAGAGGTTCTTTGGCATGCAATTGGCACGGGATGGTAAAATATACATCACCTCCAGACATGCAGGTTCGAATTCCACTCCCTATCTTTCTGTTATTCATGATCCCTGGAAGAATGGAACAGGCTGCAATTTTGAGGCAAAAGCAATATATCTGAGTCCCAGGAATGGAAGAGGAAAACTAACCAATGTATTTCCTTATTTTTTGTTCCGTTTTGATTATGAAGGTCACTGCGAGGGTGTCCCCATTCAGTTTGATCCATGGTTCGTTCCGGAGCCTGATTACATCGAATGGAATTTTGGCGACCCTGCCTCGGGTCCAAATAACACCTCCACAATTCCTGATGCAACTCATGTTTTTACCGATGGTGGAACGTATAAAGTATCGGTATATGTAGAATACCCGGATGGGAGAATAGAAGAGACCTCACGGGAAATTGAGATCGATTATATGCCTGAACCGGACCTGGGGCCTGACACATTTATTTGTACAGGAGGGTCCGTCATTCTGGATGCCTATTGTGGCCCATATTTATATTCCTGGAGCACCGGTGCCATTGGAACATCACAGATCACCGTTTCAGACACCGGGTGGTACTGGGTCAGGGCGAGGAATGATGAAGGCTGCTGGGGTACAGATTCCATTCATATTGCTTTTTACCCTTCGGCGGTATTGGATACTTTCCAGCTTCAGATCAGCCCCACAACCTGCGGAGGGAACATGGGTGTTGTGAAAGGATTGCAGGCTGTAGGTGTGCCTCCGTTCTTTTATCACTGGACCGACGATATGGGGGATACCATTGCCCAATCCCTTGATATATATCACCTGCCTGTGGGTAATTACACGCTGCATGTTACCGACGGGAATGACTGCAGGGCTGTTTTCGGCCCTTTTACCATCCATGATGCAGGGGATGTACTGATCGAAGAGGTGCATTACACACCGGATTACTGCGGCCAGCAAAGCGGCAGCATCACTGTCACGGCTGTTTCCGGCCTGAGTGATATGCTGTTCTACTCCATCGACAACGGGGCTAACTATTATGCCAATGAGGGAGTCTTCACCGGTCTGCCAGGGGGCTCCTATGCTTTAAGGGTGAAAGATTCTTCTGATTGCCAGGATGTTTATGAGCAGAATCCTCTCATACTGGAAAACCTGCCCGGTCCGCAAATCAACCAGGTGAACATCACCCCTTCGCTTGCCGGGCAAAATAACGGCGCCATCGAGATACTAGCTGTTTCTCCCTGCGATACGCTCTATTATTCTAACGATAACGGCAGCAGCTTCCAGGTCAACGATGGATGGTTTCCAGGGCTGGCACCGGGATTTTACACGTGTGTGGTGCTGGATGAATACGGTTGCGATACCGCCTTTACGGTTGAAGTGATCGAAGAAACCGCCCTGAGCCTGCAGGCCGTTGCGGGGGATGATGAGGTTTGTCCAGGCAACACCGCTTTTGTACCACTTACGGTGACCAATTTCCAGGATGTAGCCTCTTTCCGTGCCAATTTGCTTTTCAACAACGCACTGTTGCAATGCCAGGGATATGCCAACACCCATCCCAACCTGGAAGATTCGATCCAGGCGGTTGTTTTTCCTGCAGAAGGAAGGATTGAGGTTACCTGGAGTTCCAATCCGCTCACCTTACCCCAGCAGAGCACTATTGCAGACCTGGTCTTTGCTTCCGTGGATCCCGGCACGAGCCTGGTAGACTGGGACGGCCAGCCCGGGGCCGGGTACTTCCGGAACGACCAGGGTGGGGATCTTCCGGTAGATTATCACACCGGGGAGGTCAAGGTTTACAACAATGTTTCCTTCTACCTGCAGAACCAACTGGAAGCCTGCCAGGGGGAAGATATCTTTATCACACCCCAGCTTCTGAGTTCTAACGGCGATGTTACATACCTCTGGACCTCCCCGTCCGGCGATACCAGCAGCAATATGACCCATTCCTTCCTGGATGCCCGGCCCCAACAATCCGGCATTTATCACCTCCTTGTCGTCGACACTGCGCAATGCCATGCAGAAGAAGTTATCCAGCTAACGGTGCATGAAAACCCACACCCTGATATTTCCCCCCAGGATACCCTTATCACGGAAGAACCTTTAGAGCTCGATGCCGGCAGCGGTTATCTGTACTATTTATGGAGCACGGGAGAAACAAACCGGCAGATCACCGCAGAAAGCCATGGCTGGTATACAGTTGAAGTGGAAAGTGCTCAAGGCTGCATGGGAGCGGATTCTGTTTACGTACTCTTTCTTGCACCGCCCCCGCCCATCGAACCGCGGGATGATCTCGTCCATTTTCCTAACGCCTTTTCTCCCAACGGTGACGGGTTGAACGATGAATTCCGGGCCACTGCTGGCTCAGATATTACCCGTTTTCACATGCGTATATACAGCCGCTGGGGTGAACTGATCTTTGAAAGTCACGATCTTGCTGCTGGTTGGGACGGACAGCACAATGGGCGGCCTGCAAGAGAGGGGATGTATGTGTACACGGTGGAATATTCGATCGGTGACGTAGCAAAGAGGACTGCAAACGGACATGTTTTGTTGTTGAGATAGATCAGGTTTGTTCAGCTTGTATCACCATAAACCAGTCTTCGACTGACTGGTTTTCATTTTGTGGGAGTTACTGGATTCGAACCAGTGACCCCCTGCTTGTAAGGCAGGTGCTCTGAACCAACTGAGCTAAACTCCCGAAAGGGAGCGCAAAGGTAAAACAGATTTTTTAATTAGCAAA
>CAZXWD010000141.1:4340-6480 GCA_964644135.1 uncultured Bacteroidales bacterium
TCCCTGCTCCGTGCTCCATGCTCAATGGGTCCATCACCCATAAACAAAACCAAATCACACAATGAGGTCATGGATGAATGTCAGGGTGGTGGTAAGACTTGTGGTGGTTACTAAAATAAATACAAATGGAATGAAGGGAGTTGAATATATCAGCAATAATGTTTATCTTACTACTACCAGCTTGCCTGCGGTCGACAGTGTGCCTGCCGTGATACGGTAAAAGTAGATGCCAGGATATATTCCTCTAGAATTCAAGGTTACCTGGTGCTTGCCGCTTAGCTGTGGCGAACTCACCAATCGAACAATTTTTTCACCAAGGGAATTGAAAATAGTCAAAGTAACAAATGCCTCTTGTTCAAGCTCATATTCGATGGTGGTGAAATTAGCGCAAGGATTTGGATATATAGATATTTTAGATTTGTCGCCTCTAATCTCATCGATATTCAGAGAACAAGCATCTAGAACTTCTTCCTGGGATTGGCAACCGTCTGCATTATCAAATATTTCAGGGTACCCGCCTGGTGCGACGAGGTAATCGCAAATGGGTTGCACGTGACACGTAGACAAGGAATGGTTACCACTGATAGTGACAAAGTATAGCGAGCTGGCATCAATGTTATCCAATCCTTCCAGACTTACCAGAACATCGTTATTTCTGATCAATAGCCATTCTCCGATTGATTTTACGTTGTTCAAGGCTGCCAGGGTTGTCAGGGCGTCATTATTCTTAATATTAAGCATTTGACCGATTGAGTCAACCTGGTTTAAACCCGCAAGACTTGTAAGGGATGGATTTCCCCAAATTACAAGACTTCCGCCAATATAGGTGACACTATCGAGAACTTCCAGGCTTGTCAGACTATTATTAGATACTATGCTTAAGGTACCCACAATCGAGGCAACATTGTTCAGGCCCGTCAAATCGGTTAGCAGCGGGATGTGCTCAATTTCAAGACTTCCCCCGATATATGTAAGATTAGATAGTGGCATCAGGCTTGTTATTGCGTCATTATTAGCGATAGTAAAATTAGATCCTACAGAGGTCATGTTTTCCAATCCTGTCAGGCTTGTTAAAGCATCATTATTGATAATTATCAGGTATCCCTCCAGTGAATTGATGTTTTCCAATACTGCCAAGCTTGTCAGGGAAGCATTTTCGAGTATGGTTATACTTCCCGCAGAAGTAATATTATCCAATCCCTCAAGGCTCGTCAAAGAATTGTTTTTCCAAACACCAAATTCGTCTCCTATGGAAGTAACATTATCCAGTCCTGTTAGGTTTACCAGGGAAGTGTTTTTATAAATAATCAGGTCTTCCCCAACAGTAGTAATGTTATGCAATCCTGTCAGACTTGTCAGTGCGTAATTAAAGTAGATATCAAGACCCCTGTGTATACTGTCCAGTCCATTCAACCCTTCGATACTAGTCAGTGCAGTATTATATTTTATTGTTATAGTATCTCCAACGTAATTGATATTTTCCAATCCACTTAAATTGTTGAGAGATGTCCCAAAAATCACTAACCTACCATGGATAGAAACCAGGGTATCCAATCCATTTAAATTAGTTATCCCTGATCCATTGATATACACATCCCCTTCGATTTCTGTGCATCCTGGATAATTATTCTGGAAACTATCAATTTGGGCTTGAGTGGAGAATAATATGCCTTCTGGCAGGCATGACATGCCTTCCTGGGCGCTTATGCTTGTTACAATAAACAAAAAAACTAAAAAGGAATGCAACTTTATCATCTAATTTAGCTTTGAAAGGGGCCCTATTCAAAAGTAGAATAAATAGAAATAAATTGCAAACTAATAGCAGACGCAGAAGCATGGAGAAAAACATAAGAAGTTAAGAAAATGGGAGGATAAGAAGGGGTGAAGAGGGGAAGGGGTGAAGAGGGGAAGAGGGGAAGAGGGGAGGACAGTCGGCAGTAGGCAGTAGACAGTAAGTAGCAGGTAGTAAGTTCTGAGTTAATCCGCGGAAATCCGCTGTATCCGCTGTATCCGTGTTCCATTGGCTGTTAGCTGTTGGTCAGCATGAGGGAGATCTCGATTCACGACTCACTATTCACGATTTTCCCATCAGCCATCAGCCAACAGCCGTTAAACTCAGAACTCCCAGCACCCACAAACT
>CAZXWD010000142.1:0-6335 GCA_964644135.1 uncultured Bacteroidales bacterium
TAGAACGACAGCCTGTTTCCTTCATTCTCTGCAGGTGTGTTCAGTCTGAGTGAAAGATTGCCATTGAGCACTACGCGGGGGTCGGTAAAATATGTGGCCCCCCTGTCTTCTCCCGTCCGTGTATAGCAGGCCGAAGGAATGCCAGGTGAGATGTTGTTCTCAAATCCGGGATCAACCAGCATGTTCCTGAATTCAGGATGGCTTATGTTCTCCTTCATCATCATCCTGTATATCCTTATCCCGTAACCGTCTATTATATCCTCCAGACCATTTGAGGTTATGTTCACTTTTCTGTTCTCATATTCCACCTCAGCAGTTGTTCCCTGTTCCAGGTATCTGCTTTGTAATGTCACCAGTGAAGGTTCCGGAGAAGAATTTGCCGCGAGGATGATAAGCTCGCCCCTGAAAGATACGGCGCGTACTTTTATTTCATCTCTATCAGCTACCACAACTTCAGGGATACCAAGCAAAAGGGCAGGTCCAAGATCTCCTGCCATCAGGCTGATCTTTCCGGCCTCCGACCAGGTTGCAGTGGATTTTGGGAAACCATTCAGCCCTTCCCTGATAAAATATTGTATCCCGGAGGCGCCCTCAGCAATAGCCAGCCAGGTCATGGCGCTCAGTTCTTTGCCTGTTGGCTCGCGCTTCCACCATTCATTTCCTCCGAAGGCCTGGGGCACTATCCAGAGAGGCTTGTCATGACGGAATTGCTTTATGAGGTTATCAGCAATATCAGATACTTCAGACACCTTGCCACCGGGGACAGGATAAGGGTCAGCCATTACAATGTCTGTGGCTTCTGAGTACTCAACAGCCTTGACGGGTTCCATGAAAACCATTGAAACAGGGTGGTATGGGTCTGTCTCCTTTATCACCCTGTAGATCTCTTCAAGGTAATCAGGTGAAACACCCTGTCCGAAGGGTTCGTCAGCGATATACCAGGATAAAAGTGCCGGGTGATCGCGAAAGTACCCGATCTCCTCCCTGAGCAAATCCATTTTTTCTTCTGCCGTTCTTTCACTGTCGCGGGAGGAAGCTACTCCTCCGGCACCTGCCACGCTGCAGACATTGAAATTCACCATCATTCCCAGTTCTGCACACCGGTCCATGAATTCCATCCGTTCTTTTCTGTTTTTTTTGTCGACCTTCCAGTAAGGTGAAACCATGTTGAACCCCTTAACGGCCTCCTCCTCCAGCAGGGTAGGATGCACCGGCCAGTAGGTATAAAAACCGAAGGGAAGAAAGGGCAGGCCGTAACTCACCAATCCTCCGTGCACCCTGTCAATCTTCACTTCATTATACTTCCATTCCCTCATCACAACATTCACCTTCCTTGAATCAACCCATTTAAGGTCCTCGTAGAAAGAAACTGTAACTTCATTGTCACCCTTTTTAAAATTATCCAGTTCGATAGGCACGGAATTGAGACCGCCTGCCTGCACGGGCACCTGCCTTGAAAGGAAGCTATGCTCGAATGCAAGGTCAACCCTTATGTCCTTGCCTTCCAGGCTGGCAGGGATGTTTACAATGATCTCGCCAAAGCTTTCCGAAGTGTAATAGTCAAGCCGTGAGAAAGCATAATAACAGGTAGGGTCAAACTGCGACCTTGCTAAACCTGAAATGACTAATAATATTGCAATAAGTGTTGCTGTGCGGGTATTCCTGTTCTTAAGCATATTTTCTATTTTATAATTCAATACTCAAATATCAGCTCTTAATTTTCCATCCACATTCTGAGTGTTTCTATCGTTCTTTCTTTCAAATCCTCCGGAAGGTTGCCAATACGTGTAAGATGGCTCCCAAAAGGCTTGACTATTTTAACGACACCCGGATTGCCAGACCATTGCACTGCCGTGGACGACCAGGCATCCCACTCACCATATACCAGCATAAGGTTTGTGGCTTCGTGGCGTACATAATGATCCACTCTTCGCATTGTTTCAGAATTGAAAGTGCAGTCAACCCCTTCCGGACAGGTAAATGCAAAGGTATTGTCATCAAGGGCCTGTATGAGTTCTCCGAAAGGCTCCAGGTCATATCCGTACATACCGATCTCTGTGAGTGCCTGGTAGAAGAAAGGATGGACCCTTTCAATTCCCTGGTCAGAGACCCAGTCGAGCCCTGCCACCCTGTCGATATGTTCCATCCAGTCTTCTGCAGTGGTCCCCTCCCGGGGGATAAAATCTGCTTCACAGGGTGTAAGCCCCCACTGCCAGAATGCGAATGAATATTCCAGGACCATGAGCTCAAATGCCTCCTCAAGGCCCACCGAATAGGTCAGTTTTTTTTTCTTAGCAAGCTCTTCAAATGCTTCAAGGCTTTCTTCCCTGTTTTCAAGCACCCTTTTCTGGAAATCGAATAGCAGTTTCCTGCAGGCAGGATCGCCCACATTTTCAAGGAACTCGTACACACGGAGGTCTTCATCGGAAAAGTTCAGGGGCGCTACATAAGCAAGCGTTGCATCTACATCGCCGGGGTATAAGGTCCTGTGAAACATTGCCGTTTGGCCCCCCTTGCTTATGCCTGTGCTTAGCCACTTGCCCTCATAAACAGTCTTCATCAGTTTGACGATCCTGTGATGATCAGCAGCGGCATTGGCCACAGTAAGATATGTCCAGTCAAGATTATCAGGCCTCGACTTGGAAAAATACCTGTGTTCAACCACTATTTCGTTGGCATCCAGCAAAAAGCCCGCTTCACTTCGATAATCAGGCCGTTCTGCATAATCTGCAGCATATCCTTCGGTCACGAAAACAACGGGTGCTTCAATGTTTTTATGGCAGACAAAAAAACGTTGCATGAAACTTCCTGCATCAGGATCAGCATGGTCAAGGGGCTGGCTGATAAAAACTTCATATTTCTCAGTGAAGGTATCACCGGTCTTCATTTTATTGATCTCAAGGCCCGGAATATTTTTCAGCGACGCATGCAGGCTGAAATTTTCCTGCGAAAAAACATTTGCAGTGATCAGTAAAAAGAGAACGAGTGAACCTTTCCGGCTTATCGCCAACAACAGCTTAGTGTAAAATGAAATCATCCTTAAAAGCTATTAAGATTGTAAATCCGGCTGTGCCTTTCCATGGGGTCATCTTCCTGAACGATGGGTATCAGCCTGAAAAGTAATTCATATTTTCCTGCAGGAAGCCTGTATTGAGGCAACGGTTTTGCTCCCCAGCTATCATTTCCTCCCAAACCTCTTTGCCTGAGGTCGATATTCAGGTCTGTAAAATCATTCTCCTCAAGGTCTGCGGTATGCCTGTTCGCTGAAGCCGTGTAATCGAGATCATCTGTTGAATATGGCAATGCCGAAACGGACACTTCAGGCATCCCTGATACCATAATACCGTTACCATCCTTGTCGGTCAGGGAGATCCACCTTACATCTGTCCTTGTGCCATTCTCCTGTGGCCTTATGTAAGGGAAATAAAGATCGCCGACTGTACTCGTATAGACCCCCACATGTGCCGAGGTGTTCCTGTCCTGGTAATTTTCGTGCGGGCCACGACCCAGCCATTCAACTTCACTGAATTCATTACTGAGCCTCAAATTCACCCCAAACCGCGGCAACTCGGGGAGCTCTTTAGCGCCTGTGTCAAGCAGGGTCTTCACAACAACCTCTCCGGTTCCGAGAATGGCATACAAAACTTCGTATTCATTGTTGACGCCATCAAGCCAGTATTGCACCCTCACCCGTATCTCATGCGGAGTGAGTTTTTCGACACTGAAATTTCTCACCTGCCATTTCAGGCCAGCTCTTTTCCAGATATTACAGCGTTCAGGCATCCGGTTGCCAAAATCATTGTCGGTCGGGGCTCTCCAGAAATTAGGGAAAATTCCTCTCTCGAGGAACTGTTTTCCGTTATATTGGTATCCGGTCATCAATCCTGTAAGAGTATCGAATTCTATGTTTATTCCAATACCTGTTATCCTGACCTTTTTCCTGTTCTTACTCCATATGATCTCAAGCATGCCTTTCGGGTCAACCGGTTGCTGCTCCACAAACCAGGGCATTCTGAACTGTTCGGAAGCAATTTCAGGGCTTTGGGCAATCATCACCCTGGGATCATATCTTCGTGCCGAAAGGTTCAGGAAATATTCAATACCCGGTTCCGGATCCAGTCCGGGCAGCTTGAGAAAATATTCCCTGGTTTCGCCGGGCAGTATTTCCGGTGAAGTTATTCTCCCCTGCCCCATAACACGGCCGTTACCGGTGAGCATCCATGTTATCTCAACATCATCCAGGTCTTTAAAATCATACTCATTGTTCACTGCAATAAGCCCTTTATCCAGGTCAAGGGCTTCGAATGTAATATCTTGATAGATCTTTTTCACTTCTGTAAGTGCGGGGTGCGGGGTCCTGTCGGGGTGCACCAGACCGTTAATACAGAAATTACTGTCGGAGGGAGTGCCGGGAGGGCCGAAGTCACCACCGTAAGCAAAGTACTCTTCTCCGTCTTTATCTCTTTTCAGAAGCCCCTGGTCCACCCAGTCCCAAATGAATCCCCCCTGAAGCTGATCGTATTTCTTGATGATATCCCAGTACTCTTTCAGGTTTCCATTGCTGTTGCCCATTGCATGAGAATACTCACACAGGATGAGAGGCCTGTCCTGCTTTTCAGATGCGTATTTTTCAAGATATCCTGGCCCGGCATACATCGGACAGTGGATCTCCGTGTTGTGGCGCAATTCAGCCCTTTCATATTGTACCGGCCGCGAAGAGTCCCTGTATTTGATCCAGTTGAAACACGTGTCGAAATTGACACCGTCCCCTGCTTCATTGCCCATCGACCAGATCACAATGCAGGTGTGGTTCTTGTCCCGCTCTACCATGCGCTGCACACGTTCCAGGTGCGCCTTCATGAAAGCAGGGTTGTTTCCCAGAGTTTTATCGGGATCATATCCCATGCCGTGTGATTCAATATTTGCTTCATCTATTACATACAGGCCATATTCATCACACAGTTCATACCACCTGGGATCGTTGGGATAGTGACTGGTCCTTACCGCATTGATATTATTCTGCTTCATAAGGAGGATATCTTGTATCATTGATTGCTCGCTTATTACGTGTCCGGTTTCCGGATCATGCTCATGCCGGTTCACACCTTTGAGCAATATCGGTTTGCCATTGAAAAGAAACTGTCCGTCTTTTACCTCTGATGTCCTGAAGCCAAATCTTTTTGCAATGGTTTCTTTCACCACGCCTCCTTCGTCCCTTACATTTATCACAAGGTCGTAGAGTTCTGGTGTTTCAGCTGACCATTTGCGGGGAGTGAGAATTTCAGACTCAAAATGAAACATTTCTGTATCACCTCCCCTCAACCTGATCTTCTCTTTACTGAAACTCAGAATTGCCTCTTCCCTATCGTAAACAATAACTTCGAGCAGGTATTTCTTCTCAGTCTTTCCCGAGGGATTTGAAAGTTTCACATCCAGATTGAAAAGTCCGTCACGATATTCATTCGCGAGACCGGCCCGGAGAAAGTAATCATTTATATGCAGATTGTTCCTTGCATATAGGTAAACATCCCTTTCAATACCGCTTATCCTCCAGAAATCCTGGCATTCAAGATAGCTGCCATCCGACCAGCGGTATACTTCAACTGCAAGAAGGTTTTCGCCGGGCTTAACATATTCTGTTATATTGAATTCAGCAGGCAGCTTGCTTCCCTGGCTGTAACCCACCTTTTCTCCATTGACCCATACATACATGGCCGACTTCACAGCCCCAAAGTGCAGAATTACCTGTTTTCCGCCCCATTCTTCAGGAATTGAGAACTTTGTACGGTAAGACCCAACAGGATTATGATCTTTCGGAATGGAGGGAGGGTCAGGATCGCCGGTAAACTCATACGCCCAGTTTACGTAAATAGGGACACCGTATCCTTCCAGCTCCCAGTTGGAAGGCACTTTTATCTCATCCCATGAGCTGTCGTCGAAACCTTTTTCATAGAAATTAACAGGCCGGCTGTCGGGACGGCTTACCCAGTTGAATTTCCAGTAGCCATTCAGTACTTCCACAAACGGCGATGCTTTCCAGTCTCTTTCAAGAGCACTCCTTTCGTCAGGATAAGGGATCATGGTGCTGTGCGGCAGCATCTTGCTTATACCGATGATATCCGGGTTCTCCCAGTGAGGCTTATCCTGGGATCTGGTTCCCGTTATGAATAAAAAAGCAGAAAGGAGAAACACTATTTTTTTCAACATACTTTAATGAAATAGTAAAGAATAAATAATAATTAGTAAAGAACGTGTTGTGCGGTTTGTGTGTTATTGCCCTTACTTTGCGTTCCTTTGAGCCTTCGCGCCTTTGTGGCTAAGGATCCTTTGCCGCC
>CAZXWD010000143.1:0-6240 GCA_964644135.1 uncultured Bacteroidales bacterium
TTTTTTGTTGAATCTTCAGCCCGGGCAGATTTCAGCGAAGGCGCAGTGCGGGATCTTCTGAGCTTCCATTGTTCATTGTTAATTGTTCATTGTTAATTACCTTAACACCTTATTTGATCACTTTATTCGGCTTTTCCAGGCCGTAACCCGAAACTTTATCCTCACGCTTCAGCAATACCGCGAAGATCACTCCAAGCAACCCGAGCACTGCCAGCATAAGGATGGCCCAGGTGTAATCATAGGCTACCTCCCCTGCAGCAAGCGATTCGGGTGTAACCTGGGGATTGGTCCTGTCGAGTACGATGCCGATGAGTAACGGAAAGGCCCACAATCCGAGGTTCTGGACGGTAAACATGGCGCCATAGGCGGTCCCGATCCTTTTCTCATCTATGAACTTCGCAATGGACGGCCACATGGCAGCCGGGACAAGCGAGAAGGCTATGCCCAGCAGGATCATCAGCAGTATGGGGGATATCATGGTCAGTGAAAAGGCCAGGTGCACGAGTACGATCAGTATTGAGCCAAAGATCATAAGGGTGGCGCTCCGGCCCCTTGTATCCACAAGTAAACCAAACAAGGGCGTAAAGATCATGGTCCCGAAAGAGAGCAGGGAAGCTATGTAGCCGCTTTTTTCGAACCCGTACCCGAACTTGTTGAGGAAGAAATCGGGGGCGTAAGACTGGAACGGGAAAACGGCGCTGTAAAAAGTGACACAAAGTAATGTTACATATATGAACGACCGGTTGGTGACCAGCTTGCCCAGGTCGTTCCAACTGAACCTTTCTTTTACAGGCGCCCCGAGGTTTTCAGTACGCTGTTTGTCGAGGCGCACGTCGAACATGGCATAGATAAAGAAAGCCAGCAGGCCGATACCCACTAATATAGCTGCCAGCCAGACAGCTACGGACCAGTTCGGAACATTTTCGGCGATGTTGGATGAAACAATGAAAGCGCCCATCGACCCGGCACGCGCTATGCCGATCTTCAAGCCGAAAGCCAGGGCCAGTTCCTTCCCCTTGAACCATTTAACAATGATCTTACTGATCACCACAATGCTGGTTTCTGCGCCCAGTCCGTAAAAGAACCTGCCCAGCAGCATCATCTTCAGTTCGGGTGAGTAAGAGGGCAAAAATGAACTCATAAAAGCATAGCCAACCCCACCTTCGTGAAAGTAACTGCTTGATCCGTAAGCCGTAATAACGGCTCCACCGGCCATCAGACCCACAAAGAGAAAGCCTGTCCGCCGGATGCCGAAAGCATCAAGGATAATGCCTCCCAAAATTGCCATGGCAAGAAAGACGTTCGGAATAGAATATACCGATACGAACAGCCCGAAATCTGTGGAGTCAAAGCCATACTGGCTTTCCAGCAATCGCTTTAAAGGCGATATCGCGTCATAAAAATAGTAATTGGTTGCCTGTATGAAGGCCACGGTAAGAAGCACAAACCACCTTACCGATGCTTTGTCTCTGAGGGTGCGCTTAAGGTTTTCCATACTTTATACTTTTACCTATAGCCGCAAAAATAGACAAATCCATTTATCAGGCGCACTAATGTTTCTGACCGACTAAATCCCAAAATCTAAACCCTCAACACTCAACACTCAACTCTAAAATGCTATCTTTGCAGGAAAGGCTGAAAATCCTCTTTTCAACCTGGAATATTTTGCAATCACAATAGAATTGATCATGAAGAAAAAGCTACTCCTTACCCTTACAATTGCAACACTTTATTTTCTTTTTTCTGCTTCGACCAGGGCACAGATCATGAAGCCGGGCCCGCCGCCCAGCCACGTGCACTCGATTGAAGCCCATCACGAATATATAGCCTACGCTGAACCAGATCTAACTTTATTGCTCGAGGAAGATTCGCTCAATGCTGAACTGGGATTTCCCTCTCCCGAGAGAATGGGCTTTTCGAAACCGGTCGAAATCAATATGACAGACCATGGAACCTGGAACGACCTTCCCGACGGGAGCAGGATATGGCGCCTGGGGATCAATTATCCCGGAGCGCTCGCCCTGGGCGTGAATTTCGACAGGCTGTACATCCCCGAAGGAGGGGAGCTCTACTTTTACAGCAACGACGGGGAAATGATCAGCGGTGCCTTCACCCACGAAAGCAATACCCCGCTGGGGGCTTTCTCGTCCGATTTCATCAAAGGCGACAATCTTATAATAGAATACCGGCAACCTGCAGGTGATGACATGCTCCCCGGGTTCTCCATTGTGGAAGTTGTGTATGCCTACCGTAACATCTGGTTCAATTTCGAGCCTGAACGCGGCAACTCCTGGCCCTGCATGATCAACGTGGCCTGTGAAGAGGGCGAAGGCTGGGAAGACCAGGTAAAAGGCGTGACCAAGCTTTCCATCAAAATAGGTTTCTACTATTACTGGTGCTCAGGGTCGCTCATCAACACCACCGAGCACGCCAGGGACCCTTACGTACTCACTGCAGCCCATTGCGGCGAAGGGGCCTCATCGAACGACCTGCTGTACTGGAAGTTCTATTTCAACAACGAAGCCTCGTGGTGCGGCGGCAATGCCGGCCCCACCAACGAATTCCTCACGGGATGTACAATGAAGGCAAAAGACCCCAGTGCCGCCGATGCAGGATCGGACTTCTACCTTGTGCTCCTGAACCAGAGCGTACCGTCGGGTTTCGAAGTTTACTATAACGGCTGGAACCGCACCAACGTAGCTGAACAGGATACAGGGGTTTCCATCCACCATCCGGCAGGGGACATAAAAAAGATCTCAACCTATTACCAGATGATCTCGTCAGCCTGGTGGAACGGCCTTCCCTCCCACTGGCGAGTGCAATGGGCTGTAACAGCTAACGGGAACAACACGGTACAGGGCGGTTCATCGGGATCGCCGGTGTTTGATGCCGACGGTTATATTATGGGCGACCTCACAGGCGGCTACCAGTCGAACTCATGCAACAACCCCTCCCCTGCCTGGTACGGTAAGATATGGTACTCGTGGGACCAGAACGGCACTAATGCCTCAAGCCGTCTCAAAGACTGGCTCGACCCGATCAATACCGGTGAAATGAAGATCCCCGGCATACACCATGCAAACATGCCTCCTGTAGTTGATTTTGCAGCGGATTCAACAACCTTCCACCAGGGCGACTCAACCGGATTCACCGACCTTACCACAGGTAACCCTGCGTTTTCCCATATGTGGGTATTTGAGAACGGTATACCGGATACCTCCTATGAAGAAAGCCCGGTTGTGAGATGGGACGATTACGGCACCTTCGACGTTTCCCTCACCGTCACCAATGCCGACGGCACTGAAACCGAACTGAAGACCGATTACATCACCGTTGAACAGATAGAAATGCCTGTGCCCGACTTCGCTGCCGATACCACAGAGATTACAGAAGGCGAAGAGATCAATTACACCGACCTTTCCACAAACAATCCCTCTGAGTGGATGTGGATATTCGAGGGCGGCACACCCGATACGTCGTACGACCAGAACCCTGCCGATATTGAATACAATGCCCCGGGTGTTTTTGATGTGAAGCTGATCGCTTCGAACCTTGGGGGCGCCGATTCTAACCTGAAGATGGATTACATAACCGTCAATGAAGGAACAGCCCCCACATCCGACTTTACGGCCGATGTAACACAGATCATGATAGGGGACACTGTCAATTTCACAGACTTATCTAACGGGAACCCTACAAGCTGGACCTGGATCTTTGAAGGTGCGGAGCCAAACGCATCCTCCTTCCAGCATCCTGAAGACATTGTCTACAACGAAGAAGGCTCATATGATGTATCGCTCAAGGTAAGGAATGCCTTTGGCAGCAATACCATGCTCAAGGAGGATTATATCATTGTCGGGGCAGTAACGGTGCGTGAAATGAACAGCAATGCCGGCGTGGTGGTTTACCCGAACCCGGCCACCGATAAAGTGAATATCAGGATCACAAATGCCGGTTTCACAAAAACACCTGTAACCATCAGTATTTTTGACATGAACGGCAGCAGGGTGAATGAGATCCGGTCCGACAGGCCGGTCGACAACATACAGGTGAACATGGCGGGCCTGGAGCCGGGACTGTACACACTGAATATCAGCAACGGAAGCACAATCATTACCAGGAAGGTTTCGTTATTATCCCGTTAACGACAGGTTATGCGTAAATCGCTCATTTTTCTGACCCTTTTTCTTCTGGCACTCCCTGCCGGGCTTTTTGCCCAGATCAGCCATGGGGGCAGTCCACCGAGTTTTGACAAAGGCTATATCCCCGAACCTGAGGTCATAAGCCTCAGGGCGCCCGACCTTGCCACCCTGTTACGGGAAGATGCACAAAGCGGCAAAAACGGCACTCCCGAGCGTGTCGGCGTGACCGTGAAAGCCGGGCTGGACCTTACTGATGAAGAACGTAAGTACCGGCTCAGGAACGGCGATTTTGTCTACATAACATCCGTTGAAGTGGAAGGGGCCCTGGCCCTGTCGGGCTATTTCAGCCGTTTCCACCTGCCCGTGGGAGGGGAGTTGTATGTTTATGACGGTTCGAAAGAACACCTCCTGGGCGCCTTTTCATCCGAGAATAACAAGGAGCACAGGCTTTTCAGCACGGAGCTGGTACCCGGTGAGATCATAACTTTTGAATATTATGAGCCTTTCGATGCAAGAGGTCAAGCAGAGCTGATGCTGGATGAAATTGCGTTTCATTATAAGAACTTCAGGAATATCTCCACTTCAGATTACTGCGAAGTGAATGTCAACTGCTCGCCCGAGGGTGATAACTGGCAGGACCAGAAGCGGGGGGTTGCAAGGATCTATGTGAAGGAGGGCTCCAGCCTGTTCTGGTGCACGGGCACATTGATAAACAATACCCGCCGCGACTGGGAACCATATTTCCTCACTGCCGAGCACTGCGGCGACGATGCATCGGCCGACGACTACCTGCAGTGGGTCTTTTACTTCAACTTCGAAGCCCCGGGCTGTGAAGACCCGCAGGTGAACCCCACCCCGCAGACAATGGAGGGGGCTACCTTCCTTTCGGGCTACGAGGTATCAGCAGGCTCCGATTTCAAGCTGTTGCTGCTGCAGGATGAAGTGCCGGCCACCTACGAGCCCTTTTACAACGGGTGGGACCGCAGGAACCAGACCAGTCCCTCAGGTGTTACCATCCATCACCCCTCAGGCGACATAAAGAAGATCTCAACCTATATCAGCCCGCTGGGCTCAACGAGCTGGTCGGGCTCCGAAGAAACCCACTGGGAGGTTATATGGTCCGGCACTGAAAACGGCCATGGTGTTACCGAAGGAGGTTCGTCGGGCTCCCCGATCTTCGACAGTGAAGGATACGTGATAGGGACCCTCTCTGGCGGCAGGGCAGCCTGCGACCCGGGCGGCAGCGGCCCCAACACAGGTCCCGACAAGCCCGACTTCTACGGCAAGTTCTCATGGTCGTGGGAATCGAACGGGAACACCCCTGAAACCAGGCTGCGCGACTGGCTTGACCCGGAAAACACGGGCGAGCTTTATGTACGTGGCATCAACAGCCAGCTCACGGCCGATTTCAATGTTGACAAAAAAGTGATCCTGGCCGGTGAAAGTATACAGTTCACTAATGTGTCGGCCGGCACGCCCGACAGTTACGAATGGACCTTCGACGGCGGCAGCCCGTCGTCGAGCACCAGCAAAGATCCCGGTTCAGTGATGTATGAAAAGGCCGGGCTTTACGACGTAAGCCTGGTTGTTAATAAAGGCGACCTTTCCGATACCACCGTCAGGAAACGGTTTATCGAGGTGGTTGGCGAGGTTTACCCAAATCCCGCCCGCGACGTGCTGAACGTTTACATTGGCGAAGAGCCCGTAAACTTTGTTAGGGTGGAGTTGGTGGACCTTTACGGACGGAAGGTCTATGATGAAGAGCTGAGGAACGATGCCATCGGCTTCCAGCTTATCCGGATAGACCTGGCAGGCATGAGCTCAGGCATTTACTTCGTCCGCCTCACCCGCAACAACCGCTTCTCGATGCAGAAGGTGATGGTTGTTAATTAGTGTTTAGTGTTTAGTGTTTAATGTTAAATGTCGATTTATTATTATTGTCAGAATTGTCGCTATTGTCAAATTGTCGCTATTGTCAAATTGTCGCTATTGTCAGAATTGTCGCTATTGCCTTGCCCACCGTGCACCTGGGCTGGATTTTTTGCGCTTTCATTGTTAATTGTTCATTGTTAATTATGCATTGCTCCTGAGCTCCTGT
>CAZXWD010000144.1:0-6188 GCA_964644135.1 uncultured Bacteroidales bacterium
CCTACTGCCTACTGCCTACTGCCTACTGCCTACTGCCTACTGCCTACTGCCTACTTAAATAGACGCCAGGAAACTGTTCAGGTTATCCTTACGGGAAAGGTCCAGCTTTTTCCGGATCCGGCTGCGGGTCACCTCGATGCTTTTGAGGGAGCGGCCGGTGATGGCTGCAATCTCCTTTGAGTTAAGGTTCATCCTGAGAAAAGCACAGATGCGCTGCTCGTAAGAAGTAAGCTCAGGATGCTTATCATAAAGGCGTTTGTAGAAATCGGGATGTACCTGGTTGAACTGGGCCTCGAATTCTTTCCAGTTGCTCTGCGGGGATTCAACCTTCAGTTCGCTAAGGACTTCATTGAGCTGTTCAATTGAATTACCCGGTTCGTCCTGAATTTCCTGCAACTCCTTGATGATCCGGCTTATCAGCTCGTTCTTCTGGTTCAGGAACATCATCTTTGAGGCCAGTTCCCTTTTCTTTCCATCCAGTTCATCCTCAATTTCCTCGAGCTTCTGAAGATTAAGCATCTGCTGTTGCATGTAAAGGAGTTTCGCGTCCCTGTTCCTCCTTATCAGCAGCAAAATAATAGTTAAGCTCAATGCAATGGCCACGATAAGGGCAATTGTGGCAATGGTCCGGTTCCTCAGCTTTTGTTCCCGGAGTGAAGCCTCGTTACGCAACAGCTCGTTTTCACTTTCCTTTTTCTCGTAATTATATTGTGCTTCGATGCGGTTGATCTCTTTCTGCTGGTTGAAATGGTTGATACTGTCAGAATGGTCCAGGTACACCTTATGCCATTTGAGGGCTTCGGAAGCATCGCCCGATCTCTCATAGGCTTCGTAGAGAACCAGCGAAGCTTCTTTGAGCGAAGGCAGCATTTGCATTTCTGCAGCCAGTGAATAGGCGCTGCCGGCAAGACTGACCGCATCCAATAATTCACCCGTTTGGAGATGGGTTTTGGCAAGTAACATACTGATATTAGTTAAAAGAGGCTTGTTGTTCATCCTCTCCGCACTGTCGGAGGCAATGGTAAGATGCCTTTCGGCCCTGCCAGGGTCCTCTTCCAGGAAATAATATTTTCCGAGAAGATAATTGCATTCTGCCACAAAAGGCCTGGTCCCGATCTCATTGGCCACTGCCCGGATCTTTTGGCAATATTCGTAAGCTTTACTGTTTTCACCCATTTCAAGGTACAGGTCGGCGAGATTGTAATACCTGACCACGAGCTGTGACTTATGCTGATTACTTTCCTCGATCTCAGTGGACTTTTGTATATATGACAGGGCCTTATCATACTCATCCACCATTTTCATCACCACACCGATATTAAGCAGGGCTATGGATACAGCCCTGTCCATTCCTGTTTTCTCGTAATAATCAAGCGCTTCTTCGAACAAGGTAATACCTTCTTCCAGCCTGCCCTGCTCGCAGAGGAGGATCCCACGATTGATCTTAACATCAGATATCAGGGTGCTGTCGTTGAGTTCTGTTGCCAGGGCAAGTGCATTCAAATAGCTGGAATCCGCAGCATTGAAATTACCGAGCCTTCTGTTATTAAGGCCGCTTGCCTGCAGGGCATCGAACATGCCCTGTTCATTACCTGTATTACGATAATGATCATACGATTCGTTGAACAGGCTTTTCGCTTTGCGATATTCATTACTGACATAATTTACGTATCCCAGGTCGAACATTGCACGTGCAACATAATTTTCAAGGCCGGCAGATCGGGCCATTTCAAGGGATCTCTTGTAATAATATTCTGAACGGCCGTACTGGTCGTCGTAATAATAAATATTGCCTGTATAATTAAGCGCCCTGATAATGGTTTCGAGGTATGCCAGCTCAAGGCCTGTCAGGTCATCATTTATATTGTTTTCATTAAGTACCGGGTTGTCATGGATAAGCCGGTAAAAGTAAATAGCGGAATCGGGCCCGGAATGGTGGAGATCTCTGGCCTTCGACATCAATTTATTGACCCTTACAGTATCATCAGGAGTGACCTGTTGCGATATCACATCATTGATGTAAAATGCTGATACATGCAGAAAAGTGAAGACTGCTATGACCAGGCGCATTGGCATTTTTCACAATTTTGAATCAATTGGTCCTAATAACGGAATAAATATAGGGAAAATGTTTTAATGAGAGCAAGGGAGCAAGGGAGCACGGGAGGATAGGAGGATAAGAAGAGGGGAAGAGGAGAAAAAGGCTCAGGAGCTCAGAGGCTCAGAAGCGCAGAAAAGAAAATAGGAGGTTAAGAAAAGGGGAAGAGTGGAAGAGGGGAAAAAGGCTCAGGAGCTCAGGGGCTCAGAAGCGCAGAAGCAATGCATAATTAACAATGAACAATGAACAATTAACAATGAACAATTAACAATGAAAGTGCGGAATCTTCAGCGTAGGCGCACGGAGGGTAGCACTCTAACACCCTGGCACTGTAACACCGTAACACACTAGCACTGTAACACCTTAACACCCTAACACTATCAGCACCTTCCGGGATACAGTGGTTGTGTTACCGGCCCGCCGGGGCGGGAGGTTAGACGGGAATGGCAGGCAAGATACTAGTAACGCTGCCTGCCCCTGTTCTCATTTCGGGGTGAAGGCGGATTGGCCTTTTTAACAACGATGTTCCGACCTTCGAAATCCGCTTCATTCAGTTTTTCAATAGCCTCGAGGGCTTCGTCGTCGTTTGGCATTTCAACAAAGCCAAAGCCCTTTGACCTTCCTGTTTCTCTGTCGAAAATGATCTTGGCTGACTCAACCTCGCCAAAACCTTCGAATAATTCCTTAAGACTGTCTTCCTGAGTCTGGTAAGACAACTTGGCAACAAAAATTTTCATCTAAAAAATATTACGTGGTCATTCCAGGATCATCAGGAAAAAACAGTTAAATGGTTCTCTTGGGATCCTGTCTTGACCAAAACTTAAACAACAGCAAATATATTGAATATTGAAAGTGAAAGTCAATATTAAGAAATATTTAACAGTGGAATTTTTTAAACATGGTTAAACATAGCAGGAAATGGCTGGATATCGCCAGACAAAGTTAGAAATAGTTGGACGTAGTTGGAAATGGTTAGAAGTAGTTGGATTTAGTTTAAATAGTTATTTGTAGTTATGGGTGGTAATTTATGGAGAGGGTGGAATAAAAAAAGATCCGGCCAGAAACTGACCGGATCACATATGTTGAAGTATGTTTCGCTTTTAAAACTTATTTTTTCTTAAGGACAGCGCTCATCACCTTATCCTTGTCGAGGGGTTTTGTACAGAAGAACCAGTCGTAGCACTTCATGTCTTCCTGGCTTTCCATTCTTTCTTTTGCCGTCCCGCAAGAACCGGCAGTCGGGACGATCACATCGTCACCCGGCTGCCAGTCGGCAGGGGTTGCCACTGCAAACTCATCGGCTGTTTTCAGCCCGATAAGCGCACGGTAGATCTCTTCGAAATTACGTCCGAGGCTGAGCGGATAGTAGAGGATCGTTCTTACGATACCTTTCGGATCGATGAAAAATACAGCACGGACAGCCTTTGTATTGTCTTCGCCCGGCATCATCATGCCATATTTTTTGGCCACTTCCATGGTGATGTCCTCTATAAGGGGGAACTTGACCTCGATATCCTTCATCCCCTTGTACTCGATCTTTTCCTTGATAGTGCGGAGCCAGGCAATATGGCTGTAAAGACCGTCCACTGAAAGCCCTACGAGCTTGCAGTTTGCTTCCTCGAACTTATCTTCCATATTGGCAAAGGTCATGAACTCCGAGGTACAAACTGGCGTGAAATCAGCCGGGTGGCTGAAAAGGATCACCCACTGTCCGGAATAATCGTCAGGGAAGTTAATATCACCCTGGGTTGTGACTGCCTTGAACTTTGGTGCCGGATCGCCGATCCTTGGCATTGCAAATACTTCTTGATTTTCTTTTACTTCTTCCATTGGTTTTTTTTTATTGATTATTACTCTGTTGGATTATTGGTTGAAAGGTTCTTGCTTCTTTCGATGGATTGCAGTGCGAGATAGTTATCCCCGAATTTTTTCAGGTTTTCCATCTCATCGTCATACTGGTCGAAATGACGTTCTTCATCCTCCACGAGCGCTTCAAATAACTTTTTAGATACCGAGTCAGCATTCTGCGCACATTCATTGGCCCATTTATTATAATCTGTCGCTGATGATTCTTCCATATCTGATGCAAGTGTGAGCATCTCTTTCACTTCATGTATCTTTTTCACATCTTCCGCAGGTTTCAGCTCCACATCCCCACCCAGGAAAAGGATACGCTCAGCGATCATTTCGATATGGTTCATTTCATCAATGGCCGTTTTCTTGAAAAGGCTGGCCAGCAGATCATATCCCTGGTCATCGCAGTGAAAATGGAAATACATGTACTGATGAACAGCAACCAGTTCGTCGGCAACAGCTTTGTTCAACAATTCAATACTCTTCTCTTTCATTGTATTATGGTTTTGGTTTATTTAATTATTTGAATTTACCTATTATCTGCAGTTTTATATCCTCAATGCTGAATCCCGGGATATCCTTCTTTTCAAAATAATCTTCCAGCAGTTCGTTCAGTTCTTCATCAAAATAATCCTCTATCCTTTCCGATTCGGCACAATACAAATGATGGTGCTTATCAAGGATGGGATCATACCTCATTATGTCACGGGCAGTTTTTACCCTGCTCACAATTCCCTTTTCGGTAAAAGTTTCAAGGGTCTTGTACACTGTCCCTGAAGAAATATAAGGGTAGTTTCTCTGAACGAAGGCAATGATCTTGTCAGTTGAAGGGTGATCCTTGATCTCTCCGAAGGCTTCCAGCACGGCAATACGCTGAGGTGTGATCTTCAACCCTTTGGAGGTTAATATGTCCCTGAATTTATCCTGATCCATGTTATATGCTTAACGATGTGATAATAATTCTCAATAAAGAACCATTGCAAAGTTATAAACTTTCCTGAAGATCACAGCAGGAAAAAGGCAGAATTAAGAAAATTTAACAAAGCAAATATCGATTATCAATTATCGATTATCGATTATGGATTAAAGGTGGAATTGGTTGATGTCGCGGCAGCCTGAGAGGTTTTCGTCCAGTTCTACCAGGGTGAGCTTATCTACTTTACGGACACAGTCGATGCCAAGTTTTTGTGCTTCCATCATGGCCTTGTTAAAGGTTTCTTCATCAAGTTTAAGGCGTTCAGGATTGAGCGGATCATATTCACCTATGGAAAAGTGGCCTATCCCGATGTGGGGTATGTACTTGATATCTTTTCTTTCATATAAGCCAAGGATGCCCGAGTAAAGTTCATCATGAAGCCTAAAAACGTTGCTGTTCCCGTAATCGAGCGTAAGAAAGAGAAAGTGGTCCCAGGATTTCTCGAGCCTTGAGATGCGGATCTTGAAAGGATCCCAGCCCTCCAGCACAGTTTCAATATGGCGGGTGATTTTCTCCATTCCGATGGATCCCGGGACCGGAAAGATAAGGGTCAGGTGGTCTTGTATAAGATCCCACCAGGGGTCGTATTTCTTCCTGAACGTCAGTATCCCCTCCTTTTCCAGCTCTGTATAAAAGATCAGTGCGTACAGCATGGCTGATGATGGTGTTAAGGCTAACCTATTTATCTTGTAAGTTACAAAATAATGAAGGCCGGATCAAGAAGAATTAAGAATTGGATGTGAGATCTTAGAATTAAGAATTGTGATTATGCCTACAGATTGATCATCTCGTTGAAGGTAGAGCGCCAGGTGTTACAGAAACGGCGGGTAAAGTGGCGCAGCCCGTTAAAGGCGCCCCTGGCCGCAACAGCGTCCTTTTCTACACCCTGCTTTATAGCAGACTGGTAAGCATTGCTATGGGATTTTACTTTCTTTTCAAATTTTGAAATATCTTTTAAGAGCAAGTCCCTGTTTTCGTCCAGGTAAGAACATCGCATTGTTTTACCTGAAATCACTTTGCTTTTGTTCCCCGATTTGCTTTTCAGTATATAATGAACATCAAGTTCATAAGTATCAGTATTCTGTAGTTCAGACATTTTTTCCAGCTTTTTAAAGTATGTATACGACAAAGATACAAAAAAAGTTAACATTAAATTAATATTAGCTTAACATATAGTTAATTTTCTGTTAATATTCAGTTAACATTTAGGGTGTGGGAGCACTGGAGCGCGGGAGCGCGGGAGCGCGGAAGCTCAGAGGC
>CAZXWD010000145.1:0-6183 GCA_964644135.1 uncultured Bacteroidales bacterium
AGCACCCAGTACCAAAAATACAATTTGGCAATAAGGACAATTTGGCAATAGAGACAATTTGACAATAAGCCATCAGCCATCACAAGGGCAATTCGTACCACCAGCCCATCAAAAATACGCTAGTCACCAGGTAGATGACAGTGAGCGGCAGCCCTATCCGCATATAATCCTTGAAATTATAGCCTCCCGGGCCGTACACCATCAGGTTAGTCTGGTAGCCTATCGGAGTTATGAAGTTAGCGGCAGCGCCGAAGGCAACAATGAGGATGAACGGGGTTGTTGGCAATGCCAGGTCGATGGCCGCAGTCACCGATATAGGAAACATTATTGCTGCCGCAGCCTTGTTGGTAATATATGAACCCAGTAGGTTGGTAATAAGAAAGATGCCTGCAAGCAGGCCATAGGCCCCGAATGGCTTCAGCGCCTTTATGAAGAACCGGGCTATGATCTCTGCCATGCCGGTCTTTATCAGGGCCGTGCCCAGTGCCAGTGAGAGTATTATAATAAGCGCCAGGTTATAATCTATGCTCTTGGGTATGTCTTTCGGATTGGAGATCTTGAGGATCTGGATCATTATCATCAGGACCATCAGCGACATGAAAAGCGAAACAACCCCGAGCCCGGCCAGCAGGATCGCGAGGGCCGCACCTCCGAAAAGCGCAATTGATTTGTACAGGGGCAGTTTCCTGAATTCTCTGATCCTGTTCAACAGGTAGAAATCCTGGGTGTCGATCGAGCGTTTCCCGAAATCGTCGCCAACAAGCAGCAACAGCACGTCACCGGCCCTGAGCTTCACATTACCTATTTTCCCTGTCATGCGCTCCCCGTTCCGGTGTATGGCAAGTATAGCGGCATCGTACTTACCCCTGAATCCTGCCTGCCTCACAGTTTTGCTGATAAGTGTTGAATTGTGTGATATAACCACCTCCACAACCTCTGTGTGCCTCTTCTTTGAGAACATTCCAACCTGCGAGATCACAAGGCCGGTGTCGCTGTTTATCATCTCGGCAATGGTTTCGGTTTCGCCGGCAAACGTCAGTACATCGCCTTCCTTTAATATCTCATAAGGTGAAACGGCAGTCAGTAACTGTTCCTCCCTGGTGATCTCAACAAGATACAAGCCCGGAAGGTTCCTCAGGCCGGCCTGCTCAATGGTCTTTCCTATTATCTTCGATTTGGGCCTGACCCTGGCCTCTACAAGATATTCACGGGGTTTAACAGCAAAATCGCTGACCACGTCCTGTTTGTCGGGGAGAAGTCTGTTCCCGAATATGAGTATGTAAAGCGACCCCAGAAGGATCATCGGCAGTCCTACAACAGTGAATTCAAAAAGGCCAAGTGGCTCCAGGCCCTCAATGATCAGCTCATCGGTAACCATGCCATTCACAATAAGGTTGGTGGAAGTACCGATAAGGGTGGCACAACCACCCAGGATGGCAGCGTACGAAAGTGGAATCATCAGTTTTGAAGGCTTTATATTGTTCTTCTTGCTCCAGTTATTCACATAGGGCATCATAATGGCCACCAGGGGTGTGTTGTTAAGGAAAGCGGAAAGGCCGGCAACCATGAACATCATTTTCGCCATGAACTTGCGATAGGAAGAAGTTTGCCTGAAAACCCTGTCGAACATTGAATCCAGGAGATCGGTCTTTCGTATGATATCACCAAGCAAGAGCAAAAGGATGATGACCGCCACCTGGTCATTGGCAGCACCGCTGAGGATCTCCCTGGGGGTAAGTATGCCGAACAGGCCGAGCACGATCACTCCAATGAGAAAGGTAAATGCAGGCCCTACAAGATTTGTGTACAGGGATACAATAATGAAAACAAGTACAAGCGATACTATGAGTATGTCGAATGTAAACATTGACCCCGCAATTGCTCAATTAAGATGCAATATTAGTAAAGAAAATGGATAATTAACGTTACGATCGCTTGAAGATGCGCTTGATGGCCGACTCCTTTTCGTAATCCTTATCGTCGGAATAGTAACCATAACCATAACCATAGCCGTAGCCATAACCGTAACCGTAACCATAACCGTAGCCATAGCCGTAACCGTAGCCGTACGATCCGCGCGCCAGTTTTACATCATTGATAAGGATATGCACGTTCGGCAGATTCCGCGCTTCCACATCCTTGATGATGGCCCCGAAGACTTTCTTCAGTGTATAGTTCTGCCTTACCACAAAAAGGTTGGCATCGGTGTGTTCCATCAGCAGGAAGGCATCGGTAACCAATCCTACAGGCGGGGTATCGATGATGATGTAGTCATAATCCTCCTTGAGCTTCGCAAACATCTGCCTGGTTTCTTCCGAGGCTATCAGCTCGGAAGGGTTGGGCGGGACGGGGCCGGCCATGATAATATCAAGGTTGTCGATGAACGACTTCTGGATTATGTCCTCGTACTTACTCTTGTTAATGAGGTATGAGCTGATACCTTCGGTGTTTGAAAGCCCGAAGTCCTGGTAGATCTTTGGTTTACGAAGGTCGAACCCCATCAGCAGGGTTTTTCTTCCATAGAGTGCAAAGATCGATGCCAGGTTGATCGAAACAAACGTCTTTCCTGCCGCAACCATGTCGGAGGTTATCAGGATCGTCATCTTTTCCTTGCCCTTGGCAACGAATTGCAGGTTTGTCCTGATCGACCGGAACGATTCGGCAATTGATGACTTGGGAGATTCGGCCACCACCACTGAACTCAGCCTGTTACTGTGAATTATATGCCCGATAATGGGCAGGCTGGTGATGCTTTCTATATCTTTTCTCTCCTGAATTTTGTCATTCAGATAATCCTTACCAAAGATATACACAACAGGAAGGATGAGGCCTAATATTATAGCAATGACATAGTTGAGGCTCTTCTTGGGATACACAGGTGAATCCCTGAGTACCCTGGCCCTGTCGATGACCTCGTTATCCGGCACGTTTGATGCCTTGGTGATCTGGGCCTCTGCCTTCCTCTGCTGCAGGTAATTGTAGATATAATCGCTCAGCTCGAAACCCCTGCTGATGTTCAGCAACTGCCTCTGTGTTTGGGGCAGGTCATCCATTCGGGCCGACATATCGCTGATCCTCCTGTTAATATCGTTTATGGCAATATTGGAGTTCTTGATGATGTTGTTGATATTCTCGAGCAGCGTATTCTTGGTGTTCCTGATCCTTACGTCGAGTGAAAGCACTGAAGGGTTTTTAGGAGTGGAGGTGTAAAGAAGCTCAGCCTTTTCACTGTAAAGATTGGAAAGCTCAAGGATAAGGCTGTTTGTGAGCGGGTCTTCGATCCCCATCGCCGAAGGGACTATAAGCCCGTCTTCAATGTCTTTGTTCTCCTCAACATAATCCTTGATGGTCCTGTAATACCGCGATTTAACCAGCAGTTCAGCACGCTGGTTTTCAAGCTCCTTCATGTAATCGAATACCTGCTGGGCCTGGAAGTCAAGGTCCATTACATTCTTTTCCGTACGGAAGGCTTCCAGTTTTTCTTCTGCAAAGGCCAGCGTATCGGATATTTCCAGGAGCTGATCATCGATGAAATCAATGGTGTTGATGGCTATCAGGTTCTTCTTTTCGAGATCCATCGCCAGGTATTCAGATGTCAGGGCGTTTAGGTACTCCACCGATTTTTCCTCGTTGAAGCTTCTTTGTCTGAGCTCAAGGATGGAGGCATCCCTGTTGATGGGCTCAATCTCAATGCCCCTGTACCTTTTGATAAGGCTTTTGAGGTCTTTGAACACAAAATGGTAATTCTTATTAAGCAATTCCGACACATCCTCTACATTACGCAGCACCACGTGAAAACTGAAAGCGCTGTCGGTGATCTGCTCACCAAAATATACGGTGTCGGCATAAGAAAGCCTCGCAACCTCGCGTTCGGTCATTTTGTGGTTTGTATAATCATAGAGCCTGACCTCTTCAGCCTCAACCTGTATGTAATATTTGGTGTTAGAAAGGATCCTTACGTCAAACTCAATATTGACTGCCTGAAAGTGGCCGGAGTCATATTTTACCAGGAAAGGGGTCTGCCTGTACAGCTCCTTGGCTATAAAATCCTCCTCCAGGTAATAGGCGATGTCAAAATCAAGGTTCTTGAGCGTACGTTCTGCAAGGGTATAAGAGTTGAGCTTGCCGATCTCATTTTCAATGTTCTGCATCTGGTTGCTGAAGCCGAAGCCTATCAGTTGCTGGGGATCCATTTCACCTCCGCGCTGATCCTGGATAAGCACGGTGGTCTTAACCTCATAGATAGGCTTGGTATATTTATTGAAAAGAAAAGCAATGACCAGCGCTACGAATATTGTCAGGATAAAGAAATACCAGTTCCGGTAAATTTTAAAGAACAGGGCCTTGTAATCAAAGGATTCCTCCTTCTGTTCACGGTTGACTGTCTGTATATTTTCTAAAGTATTTTGATCCACGGTTAAGTATTTTATGAACTAGGGTTGAACTGCTGTGTAAAGAACTACTCCTAAAGTGATCAGTGAAATGATCAGGCCATAGGGGAATGTTGAGAACACAAATTGTTTTCCTTTGATGGGGCCGGCATAGACTATGTCGTTCGGCATAAGGTAAAAATAGTCAGATTTAAGTATATTCTTGTCATTCAGGTCTATGCGGTGCATCTTCGATCCATTGTCGGTCTGGCGGATCAATACCATTTCATTTCTTTTGGCAAAATCGGTGAGGTCGCCTGCCATTGCAATGGCCTGGAAAATAGTGATATTGTCCTGGTACACCAGGTATTTTCCAGGGTTCCTGAATTCACCGAGCATGGAAATGCGGAAATTGACCAGCTTCACGATCACCGTGGTGTTCTTGAGATATTCATCCACCCTCTCCTGCAGGCCTTGCTCGATCTCGAAAATGGTCTTGTTGACCACCATCACTTCCCCGATCAGGGGAAACTCGATATACCCGCTGTCGGTCACGCTGTAACTGTTCAGGTATATCCCTGCCTCAGTGTAATAATTGGTCGTAAGCCTTGCCTCGTCAAATGAATAGGCCTCCTCATCAATGCTTCGCACTCTTACGAAGAGGTTGTCGCCGGGCTGAACAAGATAATCTTCGGCCATAGGGTTAACGAACTCGGTCTGCTCCTCTTCTTCCTTCTCCTTATCCTGGAAATACAATATTTTTTTCTGCGGGATGCAAGACGCCAGGATCATCAATGAAAGAAAAGCAACTGCTTTAAGGCCTTTTGTTGTGTGTTGCTTCATCGGATAAGTCTAATTTACAGGGTTAATCACCTCGTGATGGTGGTTTCAACAGGGTGCAAAAGTAAATGTTTTCTGTGAAAACTGCACAAAGCTAACAGCTTTTGGCTTTTGTCTTTCCTGTTGGTGCGTTTTTATATAGATATTGATTATTACTACCTTTGTCAACATTAATGAAGCTTTTGCGAATTTTATTGCAACAATTTTTTAAAATATCCATTTACTGATCACTAATCACTTATAAGCATCCCATGTCGAATAAATTAATGGACCCGATAGGCCGGCTGATGGGCCTGAGATACAAATCACACCCGTGGCATGGTGTGGATATCGGAAAGGAAGCCCCTGAAATAGTAACCACCTTCATCGAAATGGTGCCCACCGATACGGTGAAATATGAGATCGACAAGGAAACGGGTTACCTCCGCATCGACAGGCCCCAGAAGTATTCCAATGTTGTGCCGGCATTGTATGGCTTCATCCCCCAGACATTCAGCGCCCAGAAGGTGGCCGAGTACTGCATGGAAAAAACCGACCGCAAGGACATCACCGGCGACGGCGACCCGATAGATATCTGTGTGCTCACCGAAAAGGAGATCACCCACGGCGATATCCTTGTTAAGGCAAGGCCGATAGGCGGGTTCAGGATGATCGACGGCAACGAATCGGACGACAAGATCATCGCCGTACTGTTCAACGACACTGTTTACGGGCATTTCAAAGACATAGCCGATATCCCCGAGCTGGTCATCGACAGGCTGAAGCATTATTTCCTTACCTATAAAGACCTTCCCGGAAAACAGCGTGATGTAGAGATCACCCACGTTTTCGGCATAGACGAAGCCCACGAGATCATCAAACGCTCCCTCGAAGATTACCACCACAAATTCGACCCCCTGGAGCAGGTGCTTTCGAATGTTTAGCTGAGTGTACCCACCCCCTCTGTCCCCCTCCCTGCCAGCAGGGAGGGGGA
>CAZXWD010000146.1:0-6164 GCA_964644135.1 uncultured Bacteroidales bacterium
AATATAAAAATAATCTAAATATTTATTTTTTCCAATGTTTATGTAAGTTATTGATATTTAAGACGTAACGATTTCTGAAAAATGACCCCAAAGTGGGTCCCCGGGAGGTGGTGCTTCAATTATAATCTCTTTTTTACTTACCGGATGAATAAAACATACTTTCCTTGCATGCAAATGGATGGAAGCATCTTTGTTGGAACGGTCGAAACCGTATTTCAGGTCACCCTTTATCGGACACCCGATTGCTGAAAGCTGTACCCTTATCTGATGGTGCCTCCCGGTTATCAGATCTATCTCAAGAAGATAATAGTTATCACTTTCCGCTAAAAGACGGTATTTCATTTCTGCCTTTTTCCTTTTTTTCCCCGGCTCAGGAAAGGCAAATGAGGTATTCCGCGCCTGGTTCTTTATAAGGTAATGGATGAGAAGGCCTTCTTTCTGAGGTGGTTTGTTCTTTACAACTGCCCAGTATGTCTTCGTTATTTCATTATTCCTTATAAGCTCGTTCATCCTGCTTAGTGCCTTGGAGGTGCGCGCAAACATTACCACCCCGCTTGCGGGCCTGTCGAGCCGGTGGACAACACCCAGAAACACGTTGCCTGGCTTGTTATACTTTTCCTTAATGTATCTTTTGACAATATCACTGAGCGGTTCATCCCCGGTCTTGTCACCCTGTACGATATCAGAAGGCCTTTTGTTTATTGCAATAAGGTGGTTGTCTTCATAAAGCACCTCTTCCTCTTTTATATTCCTTACGATATCACCCATCAAGAAACCACTTTCAAATCGCTCAATCGTTCAATCGCTCAATCGCTCAATCTAATACTGTTCCCTGTCATTCGGGAAATCCACCGTCTTGACATCTTTGATATATGCCTTTACAGAACCCTTGATCTCTTCGCTCAGATTATGGTAACGGCGTAGGAACCGGGGAGAGAACTTCTGGGTGATGCCCAGCATATCGTGCAGCACAAGTACCTGGCCGTCAACATGGGGGCCTGCGCCTATACCTATGATGGGCACTTTGATCTCGGAGGATACCTTCTGTGCCAGCCTGGCAGGTATTTTCTCAAGAATGATGCTGAAGCATCCGGCTTCTTCCAGGAGGTGGGCATCCTTCACGAGCTTGTCGGCTTCATCCTTCTCCGTAGCCCGCACCACATAGGTTCCAAATTTATGGATCGATTGGGGCGTTAGTCCCAGGTGGCCCATTACAGGTATCCCGGCTGAGAGTATCCTGTCGATCGATTCAATGATCTCTTCGCCTCCCTCAAGCTTTACGGCATTAGCCCCGGATTCCTTCATGATCTTTATCGCCGAATTAAGCGCTTCCTTCGAATTACCCTGGTAAGTGCCGAAAGGAAGATCGACAACTACCAATGCTCTTTTAACAGCACGCATAACCGATGAAGCATGATAGATCATCTGATCGAGCGTAATGGGCAGGGTTGTGGTATAGCCCGCCATTACATTGGATGCCGAATCCCCTACCAGGATGACCTCAACCCCTGATTCATCAAGTAATTGTGCCATGGAATAATCGTATGCCGTGAGCATGGCAATCTTCTCGTTCTTGAGCTTCAGTTCCTGCAGGACATGGGTTGTTATTTTGGTATATTTCGTTTTTTCAAACATAATATAGGCAATCTGGTTTGAGTTATATAGTACTGATACAAATGTATAACATTTTTGAATCGGGCATTGGCTTTAAGCCTTTTATCGCTATTTTTGCACCCTTAAAGTGAATTATGAAAAAACTTGCTGCACTTCTGCTTCTTCTACCGCTCTTAACATTCTATTCATGCAAGGACGACATAGACCTTAACGCCGACTATGAGGATATCACTATAGTATATTGCTTGCTCGATCCTTCAACCGACACGACCTTCATGAAGATCAACAAGGCTTTCCTGGGGGAAGGCAATGTGCTGGAAATGGCCAGGATTGAAGATTCAAGCATATATAAAACAGATCTTTCTGCTACAGTTGAGCAATATCGCAACAGCGACCTGATAAACACCTATCCGTTTGATCCCATCACGGTCACCGATAAAGAGCCCGGTGTTTTTTACAATCCCAACCAGATGTTGTATTATTCCCTGATGGACATCAACGAGGATGATATATACAGGCTCAATGTAAGGGTAAAAAACAAACAGGTTACGGCAGAAACTTCCATAATTAACTATTTTTCCATTTCACGTCCCAGCGCCGGAGCGGCATTTGTGAGGATCAGGAATGATGAAAACATCCGCAGCGTGGAATGGAGCAGTGCCCGAAATGGCAAGCGCTACGAAGTGTATATCAGGTTCAATTTCAGGGAGCTCTTTGCCGGTTCGGCAGATACCACTGAAAGGTATATCCAGTGGGCACTCGGTACTAAAAAGTCGAACACTGCAAACGGAGGCGATGATCTGAGCGTATCTTTTACAGGGGAGTCATTCTTCAACTGGATCGAGCAAAACCTCCCTTACGACCAGGAAAAAGAGTCGACTGTTGTTGCAAGGTTCACTCAGGACCTCGAATATATCATTGATGTTGCCGATGAAGATCTGAATACTTTCATGGAGGTCAATGAACCGTCATCAAGCGTGGTGCAGGATAAACCTGAGTTTACCAACATAGAAAACGGACTGGGTATTTTTTCCTGCCGTCTGCGGCAGGCAAGGATTAAAAAAATACATCCCGAAACGGTCACGATCATCAAAAACCTTGAGCCCGACATGAAATTTGAGTATTAATGGCCTCAATGTATCTGTAAATAGCCACCTTCTTTCTTTTATTTCTGACTATTTGTCACACTTTCTGACATCCCTTGCAGCTAGTTCAATTCTTTTTTCTTGCTAACATAATTAACAGATATTCAAGTATTTATAAATAATTAATCTAACTACCGGTCCTTATAAACCGGTTAAGTCCAATCAAATTTCCTTTGATTTGACAGATGGCATAATACTTGACCAATCTTGGCAAGAAAGAAATTAATAAATCAAGAATAAGGAAAAAGATATGGGTAAGATAATAGGAATTGACTTAGGAACAACTAACTCGTGTGTAGCAGTGATGGAAGGGAACGAGCCTGTGGTTATTCCCAACAGTGAAGGGCGAAGGACCACTCCCTCTGTTGTTGCCTTTACCGATAATAACGAAAGAAAGATTGGTGACCCCGCTAAAAGGCAGGCGATCACCAATCCCGAAAAAACTGTTTATTCGATCAAAAGGTTCATGGGTGAGACCTTTGACAGGGTGCAGACCGAAACCAATCGTGTGCCTTACAAGGTAGTGAAAGGTGACAATAATACACCCCGTGTCAAAATTGATGACAGAATGTACACACCCCAGGAGATTTCTGCGATGGTACTTCAGAAGATGAAGAAAACAGCAGAGGATTACCTGGGAACAAATGTTACTGAAGCTGTTATTACCGTACCTGCTTATTTCAGTGACTCACAGCGTCAGGCTACCAAGGAAGCCGGTGAAATTGCAGGCCTGAAAGTAAGAAGGATCATAAATGAGCCCACCGCAGCCTCACTGGCATATGGCCTTGACAAGAAATCGAAAGACATTAAGATTGCAGTGTATGACCTTGGAGGAGGTACATTTGATATTTCCATCCTCGAGTTGGGTGATGGTGTTTTTGAAGTTAAATCAACCAACGGGGACACTCATCTCGGCGGCGACGACTTCGACGAAGCCATTATCAACTGGCTTGCAGATGAGTTCAAGAAGGACGAAGGTGTTGACCTCAAAAAGGACGCCATGGCACTCCAGAGGCTGAAAGAAGCATCTGAGAAAGCAAAGATCGAGCTTTCCAGCTCTTCTGAAACGGAGATCAACCTTCCGTATATAATGCCTGTGGATGGTGTGCCCAAGCACCTGGTCAAAAAGCTTTCAAGGTCGAAGTTCGAGCAACTTATCGATCCTTATGTACAGAAAACAATAGAACCTTGTAAGCTCGCGCTTAAAGATGCAGGCATGACTTCTTCCGATGTGGATGAGGTTATCCTGGTAGGTGGATCGACACGTATCCCCATCATCCAGCAGAAAGTAAAGGAATTTTTCGGCAAGGACCCCTCCAAAGGAGTGAACCCTGATGAGGTAGTGGCAATTGGTGCCGCTATACAGGGCGGTGTCCTCACCGGGGAAGTGAAGGATGTGCTCCTTCTCGATGTTACCCCTCTTTCTCTTGGTATTGAAACCCTTGGCGGTGTCTTTACAAAGCTGATCGAAGCTAATACTACGATACCGACCAAAAAGTCGGAGACCTTTTCAACGGCTTCCGACAATCAGCCATCTGTGGAGATCCATGTTCTTCAGGGTGAAAGGCCAATGGCAGCCCAGAATAAGAGTATCGGAAGGTTCCACCTCGATGGAATACCGCCGGCACCAAGAGGAGTGCCCCAGATCGAAGTAACATTTGATATTGACGCTAACGGCATCCTGAATGTTTCTGCTAAAGATAAAGGAACCGGCAAATCGCAGCATATCCGGATTGAAGCTTCCTCAGGTCTAAGCGAGGATGAGATCGAAAAGATGAAGAGGGAGGCTGAAGAGAATGCCGAATCTGACAAGCAGGCAAAGGAAAGGATTGATAAGCTGAATACGGCCGATGCACTGATCTTCCAGACTGAAAAACAGTTGAAGGATTATGGTGACAAACTTCCCGATGACAAAAAGAAAGGGATTGAAACAGCCCTCAACAGCCTGAAGGAAGCCCATAAGAAGCAGGATATCGATGCCGTCGACAAAGCCATGGAAGAACTCAACAAGGAGTGGCAGAATGCCAGCGCCGAAATGTACCAGAATACCCAGGCAGGCGGACAGCAGCAGACCGGCGGTGCTCCGGGCGACGAAGGCGGACAGGACAAAGGAAAAGGCGGAAATGACGATGGCGAAGTGACCGATGTAGACTTTGAAGAGGTAAAAGACGATAAATAATAACTGTTTAATATTAATATTTGTTAAAGGCTGACCCTAAATGGGTCAGCCTTTTTTATATTTGTACTCAGCAACCCTAAAAAGCATACAATTATGAAACATTTTCTACTGTCATTTTTTTCTCTGATCATATTAATCTCTGGCCCTGTCATCATCAACGGACAGAATTTAATGCAGAACGGCGACCTGGAAAGCTGGCCCTCGACAACTAATCCTGAAGGTTGGGATAAAGCCGAAAACATCCACCAGGAAACCACTACCTTTCTCAACGGAGCGAACTCTGCAAGGCACGAGTCGGCAAGCAGCACAAAAGATTTCCAGCAGGTTGTTGAAGGCATCGTGCCCGGAACCACGTATTCAATATCCTATAATTACCTCGATAACGACCCGTCGGCCAAGACCCGCATCTGGTCTTACTGGCTGAGCGGCGGAAGTACGCTCGACGACCATGCTGACATACTCAGGCCAAATGTCTATTCTGATGATAACCCTGACTGGCAGCTCTGGGAAACCGAGCTTACTGCCCCCTCCGGAGCCGATGCATTCAGGTTCGAGGTCAGGGTTTACAACCAGGATGGCAATACCGGAGGATCTGTCTTTTATGATGATTTTTCCTTTTCATCCGGTGGAGTTCTACCTGAACCAACCAATTACCCCTCAGATTTCCAGGCAGAGGCAAGTGGATTGACCATCAACCTGAGCTGGACAGATGCCACCGGGGCACAGCCGCCGGGAGCATATCTTATCCTTGCAAGTGATGAGGATAATATCGTAGCACCCACCGATGGGAATTTTGTTTCCGATGATGAAGACCTGTCGGATGGCAGCGGCGCACTAAACATTACCCAGGGTAATGAAGAGGCATCGTTCAGCAACCTGATCGGGCTGACTACATATTATTTTGAGATTTATCCTTATACCAACGGAGGCCCCAGCGTGGACTACAAAACTGACGGGACACCACCCGCAGCGAATGCCACAACCGCCGACATTACGATAATTGAGTTCATCGACTTCAATACCGACTTCGAAGACTGGTCAACCATTTCTGTAACAGGCAGTGAAGTCTGGGAAAATGACAATAATTTTGGCCTCGAAAATACACCTTGTGCTGCTATGAGCGGATATTCCGGTGGGCCAATGGAAAACGAAGACTGGCTGATCTCACCTCCGATGAACTTTGATCTGTTTGAAGGTGAAACACTGGAATTCTGGACAGCAACAAA
>CAZXWD010000147.1:0-6107 GCA_964644135.1 uncultured Bacteroidales bacterium
CTTTCTTTTGATAGGGCGAAATTAATATTCCAAAGTCATCCGATGAATATCTCAGCAAAAAAGTAGACTTTATCGTCTTTCAATCGCATTCATAAGGGTTCATCGGATGACTAAAAGTTATGCGCCCAAACTTCATATTTGTTTCCCACCAGATCATTCGACCCAGGTCCTTGGCCAGCGATTTCTTGCCGCTAAGGCGCCAAGGTTCGCCAGGTGGCCTGCGATAACACCCTTTGCGGCCCTTTGAGCCCCCGCCTACATTAGCACTTCGGCGGGCAGGTTAGAGCCTTTGTGGCTATTTTAAGCTTTCAAAAAACCACTTAATATCTGCTTCCCACCAGATCATTCGATCCAGGTCCTTGGCCATCGTTATCTTGCCGCTAAGGCGCAAAGGCGCTAAGGAATACTTGTTTCCTGATCAATAACAAACAAATTAAAAAGTAAATCATGCAAAGAATTCCAAAATACCTTCATTATTACCGCCCAGATAAAATTCATGGTATGACTGATTTTTTCTATATTTGGCATTAATTTATAACGATTCTAAATTGAGACAGCCATGGAAATGAATGAAGTCCTTGACAAATTGCCAAAGCACCTGATGGATTTGGTGATCGACCAGCCGTACAATGAATACACGGCCCAGGACCATGCTGTCTGGCGTTATGTGATGAGGCAGAACGTCCGCTACCTGAGCAAGGTGGCGCATGGCTCCTATCTCGGCGGATTGAAGGCAACAGGCATATCCATCGACACCATACCGCATATGTACGGCATGAACAGGATACTGAAAGAGATCGGGTGGGCCGCCGTTTCGGTCGACGGGTTCATACCCCCGGCGGCCTTCATGGAGTTCCAGGCCTACAACGTGCTGGTGATCGCCGCGGATATCAGGCCCATCGACCAGATTGAATACACCCCCGCACCGGATATCATCCACGAGGCAGCGGGCCACGCACCCATCATTGCCGACCCGGAATACGCCAATTACCTGCGGGAATTCGGAGAGATAGGCTGCAAGGCCTTCTCATCGGCAAAGGACTATGAAATATACGAAGCCGTAAGGCACCTTTCCATTCTCAAGGCCAACCCCTACACCCCTGCCGAAAAGATCAAAGAGGCCGAAAAAGTACTGGAGGAGATGGAGAACGAATCAGGGCCGCCCTCTGAAATGTCGGAAATAAGGAACCTGCACTGGTGGACCGTGGAATACGGGCTGATAGGAAACCTCAAAAAGCCGAAGATCTACGGGGCCGGGTTGCTCTCTTCCATAGGAGAGAGCTACTCATCGCTGCAGGACGATGTCAGGAAGCTCCCCTACACGGTTGAAGCGGCAAAATATGCCTTCGACATCACCACCCAGCAGCCCCAGCTCTTTGTAACCCCCGACTTCAAGCACCTGAACGATGTGCTCAATGAGTATGCCGGTACCATGGCGCTCAGGACCGGGGGTGTCGATGGGATACTGAAGGCTATTGAATCGAACAACACGGCAACTGCCGTATTCAGCTCAGGGCTGCAGGTTTCGGGCACTTTCAGCGAAGTGATCATTCACAGGAACAGGCCGATTTATGTCAAGACCGACAGCCCCACGATGCTCAGTTATAACGACAAGATGCTGGAGGGGCACGGCAAGGATCATCACAAGGACGGCTTTGGCTCACCAACAGGACTGCTGAACGGCGTAAGCAAGCCATTGGAGGACATGACCGACGGCGATCTGGCTGAAGAAGGCATTGAAACCGGTAAAAAGGTATCGCTGGAGTTCGAATCGGTTGTAATGGTTGAAGGCTTCCTCGAAAATATCACCAGGAAAGAAGGGAAGATACTCCTCATGACCTTCACCAACTGCAAGGTCACTTACCGCGACAGGGTACTCTTTGAGCCCTCGTGGGGAGTGTACGACATGGCAGTGGGCGAAAGCATTGTATCCGCTTTTTCAGGCCCGGCCGATGCAAACAGTTTCGGGCTGAAGTTCCCTGTCCCCAAAGAAAAGACCATCAAGATAGAGCATACCGGGGAAGCAAGGAAACTCCACAGGCTTTACGAAAGAGTAAGGAAAATACGGGAAGAAGGTAAAGGGTTTGATGAGCTGAACGACATCTGGAAAACCGTTAATGAGGTTTACCCCAATGAGTGGCTACTGAAAATGGAGATCCTGGAGCTGGTTGAGGAACAAAAGCTGAACAGCGGCCTTTCCGATGTGATCAGGGAGCAGCTTGTCTCTTTCAGGGAACGCAATCCCGGTTACAAGAACCTCATAAACAACGGTTTTGAGCTTATCTACCGCTAAGCAGGAATTTCAGGGCATCTGACACCATTCCCGCATCGAGCAGTTCGCGTGCTTTCTTATGACGGACAGAGACGTCGTCCCTGTTTGATGAAAACCATTCCTTCACCCATTTCTGCTCACCGAACTCCTTAATTTCTTCTTCCGAAGGTAATGCCTCTGTGTTCCCAAGTTTGCCCAGGTCGTTGCCGGTGAGCACGGTGCTGTTACGGATCTCTTCCGGCAGCCCGTCGACCCCGATACCGAGCTTTGCCAGCGGCTTTTCCACCTCAAAGATAGCATCGCCGAAAGCCTTGGTGTAGTAATTGGCGCCGAGCCTTCCCACCAGTTTCGCTTTATGGGGATCGATCCCGCCACCTTCATCCAGGATAGCTTCATCGATATGCATGATGAGGATCTCGCAGACCACGAGGTTGCCGGCGCCGCCTTCGCTGCCGGTTTCTATGATCTCCCTGACCTTGCATTCGAACTGCACGGGCGATTCCTTCACCCTGAAGGGCCTGATCATGTCAGATCCCTGCATGGTAAGGCCCGACTTGACGAATTCGTTTGTCCCTTCGGGATATTCGGTACTGGAGAGGCTCATCTGCTCGACAATATCCCATGTAACGGCATTGATGACCACTTCAGGCACCTTTTTAAGGTTTTCGTAGGTATGCTTGGTGGTATTGTCCCTGCCCCTCCTCGATGGCGAGAAGATAAGCGTGGTGGGATTGATACCGAAAGCATTGTAAAAGCTGTAGGGCGACAGGTTAGGCCTCCCCTCTTCGTCCACCGTGCTTGCAAAGGCAATGGGCCTGGGGGCAACACCCCCCAGGATATACTGGTGGAGCTGCGGACGCGGAATGTCAGAAGGTTTAATGTCAATCATATTTCCAATACTTATTTTGCAGGAAGGATCTTTGTCACGCTTTCGCCAAACCCGATCCTTACACCGTTCTTTTTACCGTAACCCCTCATGATGACCGTATCGTTGTCGAGGATGAACTTTCGCTCCGATCCGTCGGGCATTTTGAAGGGCTTTGTGCCCTTCCAGGCGATCTCGAGCATCGACCCGTACGAACCGGGCTCCGGCCCGCTGATGGTACCCGAGGCATACATATCCCCCACGTTGATGTTGCATCCGTTCACCGTATGGTGTGCCAGTTGCTGGGCCATGTTCCAGTACATGTATTTGAAGTTGGAATGGCATACTTTTACCGGTTCCCGGTTTTCTGGCTGTATGAACACCTCCAGCTCCAGGTCATAGTTTTTCTTCCCCGAATACTTCAGGTACGGCAGCACTTCGGGTTCCTGCACGGGCCCCTCGGTCCTGAAAGGCTCCAGCGCCTCGAGCGTAATGATCCAGGGCGAGATCACCGAGCCGAAGTTCTTGGCCAGGAAAGGCCCGAGCGGGACGTACTCCCATTTCTGCATATCCCTTGCCGAGAGGTCATTGAAAAGCACCAGTCCGAAGATATAGTCCTCTGCCCTGTCGGTGCTTATGCTGTCGCCGAGCGGGTTGGCTTTCCCCGTTACAAAGGCCATTTCGAGCTCAAAATCGACAAGCCTCGAAGGTCCGAAAACAGGTGAATCGGCAGAATCGGGCTTTGTCTGGCCCTTGGGCCTGTGGATGTTGGTACCGGAGACCACAATAGAAGAGGCCCTTCCGTGGTACCCTACCGGGATGTGCTTCCAGTTGGGCAGCAGGGCATTTTCAGGGTCCCTGAACATGGTCCCCACATTGGTGGCATGCTGCTCACTGGCATAAAAATCAGTGTAATCGCCTACATGGACCGGCATATGCATGGTAACATCCTGCACCGGGCAGACAACTGCTTTCAACGCTTCTTCATTTCCGGCAAGGGAGTTATTCCCTTTCCTGAAGATCTCCGATATCCTCTCCCTGATCTTCCCGGTAACTTCTTTCCCGAGCAATATCATTGGGTTGAGGACGGGCTCATAGAAAACGCCCAGATCCTCTATCCCGAGGTCGTCGAAATAGCCATGGTCGGCAAGCGCCGCCAGGCTGATGACATTATCCCCGATCCGTGTGCAGGGCACCGGCCCTTCATTATCAATGATCCCCGATCCAAACGGGATGTTCTGGACCGGAAAATCGCTTTCGGGATGAACTTCCAGCCAGCTCTGCAGGCCGGGATCATTCGCTTTTATCTCTGACATAAATGATTGCTGATTTTAAAGTGTCCCCCTTAATTCCTGTTCTCTTTCAATGGCTTCGAACAGCGCCTTGAAATTCCCTTTTCCGAACGACCTGGCGCCTTTCCGCTGGATGATCTCATAAAAGACGGTGGGCCTGTCCTGCACGGGCTTCGTAAAGATCTGCAGCAGATACCCTTCGTCGTCGCGGTCGATGAGAATACCAAGCTCCTTGAGGGGTTTCAGGTCCTCGTCTATCTCCCCTACCCTGTCGAGAACGGTATCGTAGTAAGCTGAAGGCACATAAAGGAATTCCACGCCACGGTCCCTGAGCCCTGCCACTGTTTCGATAATGTTGTCGGTAGCCATGGCCACATGCTGCACGCCGGCGCCATTGTAAAAATCGATGTACTCTTCTATCTGTGATTTCTTTTTGCCTTCGGCCGGTTCGTTTATGGGGAACTTGATCCTTTCGTTCCCGTTGGCCATCACCTTGCTCATGAGAGCTGTGAAGTCGGTGGAGATATCCTTGTCGTCGAAAGATACGAGCTGGCTGAAGCCCATGACCCTGGCATAAAAATCGACCCATTTGTTCATTTCGCCCCAGCCTACGTTCCCGACCATATGATCCACGTACTTGAGGCCCAGTGGGGCAGGTTTGTAATGTGGCTCCCACTTTTTGAATCCCGGCAGGAAAACACCGTTATAATCCTTTCTCTCCACAAAAATATGTACGGTTTCGCCGTAGGTATGGATGCCCGAACGCACAACCTTTCCGTCCTTGTCTTCCTCGACCCTGGGCTCCATGTAGGGCTTCGCGCCCCTCTTCACTGTTTCCCCGAACGATTTGGCGGCATCGTCCACCCAGAGGGCAACCACCTTTACACCGTCGCCGTGCTCGTTCACGTGCCTGGCTATGGGTGAATCGGGTACCAGGGAGGTGGTGAACACAAACCTGATCTTGTCCTGCGCTACGCAGTAAGAGGTCTTTTCCTTGTTTCCTGTTTCAAGTCCATCGTAGGCAAGCGGCTGGAAACCGAAGGCAGTCTGGTAATAATGGGCTGCCTGTTTGGCGTTCCCGACATAGAACTCAACGTAATCCGTTCCGTTTATGGGCAAAAAATCTTTTTCCATCATTTCTGAATATTTATTGTAATTATTTCCTTTTGTTATTCTGTCCAGCTTTTAAAATAATCCGGGTTTTCTAACTCAAGGGCCTGTTTGGTCAGCTTGAGCGATTTAAAGGTATCGACCATGACAGCAAGCTCTTCGGTCCCTTTTTGCCCGATGCTCTTTTCAACCGTTCCCGGGTGCGGGCCGTGGGTGATCCCTATCGGATGCAGGGAAATCATACCCCTTTCCACGTTCTTGCGGCTCATAAACTGTCCGTCGACGTAATAAAGCACTTCATCCGAATCCACGTTGGTGTGGTTATACGGAGCGGGGATTGATTCCGGGTGGTAATCGTAGAGACGCGGCACAAAGGCACACATCACGAACCCGTCGGCCTCGAAAGTCTGGTGCACCGGCGGCGGCTGGTGGACCCTTCCGGTGATCGGTTCAAAATTGTGTATCGAGAAGGCGTACGGGTAATGAAAGCCGTCCCATCCAACCACGTCGAAGGGATGTGTGGCATAGTGGTAAGGAAAGATCATGTTATCCCTCTTTACCAGTATAA
>CAZXWD010000148.1:0-6096 GCA_964644135.1 uncultured Bacteroidales bacterium
TTTACTTACCTGAAGAACGAAGAATACGAAAAAGCCATCAACCATTTCCAGAAGGCCACCGGACAGGAGGATTCCCTGTCGCAGCAATCTTACTACTTCCTGGGTATCTGCTACCTTGAAACAGAACAGAAAAAATTTGCGGGAAACGCCTTCCTTTCAGCATATAAAACCGGTATAGACCGTGAAGTGACAGAGGAATCGCTCTTCAATTATGCGAAGCTCAGCGTGGAATCCTCTTCCAATACCTTTAATGAGGCCGTTTCACTCCTCGAAAAATACCTGGAAGAAAATCCTTATTCGGAAAGGAAAGATGAGGCATATGGCCTGCTGGTCGACCTTTACCTCAATTCAAACAATTACGGGGAGGCCCTGGCTTCCATAGAGAAAATACCGGACAAAACCGATGAACTCGAAATAGCCTATCAGCAGATCGCCTTTTTCAGGGGTATCGAACTTTTCAACACCAACGAATTCGATGATGCAATAAGCCTTTTCAAAACGGCCTCCTCTTATAATTATGAACCTGCTATCAGGGCAAAAGCCAGGTACTGGACCGGGGAATCTTTCTATCGCCTCGAGAATTACTGGGGCGCCATGAAATATTTCAATGATTTCCTCAACGACAGGGCAGCCCGGGAAACAGAAGAGTATGCAACGGCCCATTACAACCTGGGCTATTCTTATTTTAAAAGAAAGGAATACAGCCAGGCAGTCAACAGTTTCAGGAAATTCATCAATGAAGCGGGCAGTTCCGACACCAGGCTGGTACAGGAGGCCTACCTCAGGATTGCCGATGCCAATTTCATTAACAAGAAATACGGTGTAGCCATCTCAAACTACGAAAGGGCAACCGAGCTGGGCAAAAGCGGATCGGATTATGCACTGTTCCAGAAGGCTTCCTCGGAAGGGGCCCTCGGAAATTTCAATAAAAAGATCAGCACGCTCAAGATGCTGGAGAGAGGTTTTCCGTCAAGCATCTACCACGACGATGCCCTTTATGAAATAGCCACCACCTATCTCATCGTGAACGACCAGCCCTCAGCCCTGGATTACTTCGACAAGCTGGTGAAGAGGCACCCGAAAAGCAGCCTGGCCATCAAAGCGCTCATGAGGAGCGGGCTTATCTATTACAATGCAGGCGAGAACCAGGCAGCGATCAGGACCTTTAAGAGTGTGATAGAAAAGTACCCCGGTTCGGCCGAATCGAAGGAGGCGCTCTCGAGCCTACGCAAGGTCTATGTTGAAACCGGGAACGTGAACGAATATTACGACTATGCCTCACAATTCAATTTTGCCGATGTCACTGCCAATGAGAGGGATTCGGTGACTTATTCCGTTGCCGAAATGAAATATATGGAGGGGAATTGCAGCGAGGCAACCAGGTATTTTGAGAAATACCTCAATGATTTCCCTGATGGGTTTTACAGCACCAATGCCCATTTTTATTCGGCCGAGTGCTATTTCAAGCAGGACAAGAAAGACAGGGCATTCCAATCCTACCTGGAAGTCCTTGAAAAACCTTCGGCACAGTTTATTGAAACAGCGCTGGTGAGGGTGGCCGGAATGTACTTCGACAGGAAGGAATTCAGTAAAGCGGTCACTTATTTTGAAGAACTGGAAGAAGTGGCCTCCTACCCTGAGAACAAAGCCTATGCAAGGAGCGGCCTCATGCGCTGTGCGCTGGAGCTGGGCAACCTGCAGGAGGCCATCGATGCGGGTAATGACCTGCTTACTTCAGAGGGCATAACTGCCGAGCTCAGGAATGAGGTCCACATAACCCTTGCCAGGGCCTGGTTTGAGGTGGGCAAGGAAGATGAAGCTCTCGAAGAGTATAAAAAGGTAAAGGAACGTGTCCAGAACGAATGGGCGGCCGAAGCCCAGTACCGCATTGCGCTGATCCAGTTTAATAAGGGACAAATAGATGAATCGGAGGAAAGTATTTATGAGCTTGCCGATAAGTACGGCTCGTTCGACTACTGGGTTGCCAAGGGATTTATCCTGCTGGCAGATATTTATACACAGAAAGAAAACTACTTCCAGGCCAGACAGACCCTTCAGAGCATCATCGACAATTATACCGGCCCTGATCTGGGCGAAGTGGCACGCAGGAAGCTTGCTGAAGTTGAAAGATTGGAGAACATGCAGGAACAAGCGCCTGCAACAGGTGAAAATGAAAACCAATGATAACTTATGTTGAAAGAAACAGCTAAGATCATAATAACCACAGTATTGCTCGCCGGTATTTCCATTCCGGCCTTCACCCAGGAGAGGAATGAAGAGGTAACCATCATTGCACCCTACCAGCCGACCATACTGGACCCTGCCAAATCGAATTTCATGCCTGTGTTTCCTGATATCGACAGGAGGGAAAAGGATTTTCAATACAACATCCTCAACCGGAAGGTAAGCACGCAGATCGAGGTTACCCCTGTGGATCCGAGACGACCTTCCAGGGACCTCCAGAGCAGGCAGTTCAGGAACCTGGTGAAAGCGGGTTTCGGTAATTACCTCACCCCCTACCTCTTTTTTACGGCCAACACAGTGCCGGATGATGAGAAAACCCTTGGTGTAAAGGGAGAGGCAATTTCTTCATTCCAGGGCATCGAAGGGTACGGTCCGGGAGGTTATGCAAAGATCAACCTGGAAGGCTATGGCAAAAGGCATTTCAGGAAAAGCACACTTTCGGCGAGTATCAGGGGTGATTACAGGCAGTTTCATTACTATGGTTTTCAGCCCGACAGTTTTCCCTCAATGGATGTGGACAAAAAGGATATCAGGCAGTCGCTCCCATCGGTGGGTGCAAAGATCGGCCTTGCCAGCATTTATTCCGAAAGAAGGGATTTCAAGTATGATGTTTCCCTGAACATCAATTATATTGGCGATTCCTACCAGGCAAATGAATTCCTGGCCGAAACGGATATAACACTGGCATACCTGGATGATGTTTTCAACCTGGGCGACAGGGAAGAGCTTGGGATCGAGCTTGGCGCTGATTACCAGTCGTTCAACGACAGCCTGGGTGGCATGGACTTTTACCGGGTGAGGGCTTTCCCTTATTATGAGTTCGTGTACGACCAGTTCAGGCTGAAGGCAGGGATCAATACCTTCTTTGCCGGGGACACTGCTTCTTCGTTCCATCTCTATCCTTACCTGAGGGGGGAAGTGTCGCTGATCGACAATAACCTGTCGATTTACGCCGGGATCAGGGGCGGACTGGAAAGGAATTCATTTTACAGGCACTCCTTTATCAACCCTTACATTACAAATGTGCCTGAATTAAGGAATACAAACGAGAAATTCGAGCTTTTTGCCGGGACCAGGGCCAGCGCAGGGCTTTTTGAACTGTATGCCGAGATCTCGTCCCTCAATTTCGAAGATATGCCCTTTTATGTCACAGATACAGCAACAGCCCTCGATAACCAGTTTTCCATCATCTACGACGACGGGCAGGTCTTTACTATAAATGCGGGCGCAGGCGTCAATATCCTGAAAGAGCTCCTTGTAAAGCTCAGGGCCGGCCTGGCCTTCTATTCGCTCGACAGGGAAGAGAAGGCCTGGCATAAACCGCCATTTGAAACAGGACTGGAAATCGTTTATTCCCCACTCGAGAAACTGAACATTTCCGGAGAGGTCAACTATGTTGCCGAACGCTTTGCAAAGGGCTATGAAGAAGGGAATACGGCCATATCACTCGACCCTTACCTCGACCTTAACCTTGGGGCCGATTACAACATAACAGGCAATTTCTCTGTTTTCCTCAGCGCCATGAACATCCTGAACAAAAAATACCACCAATGGCACAATTATCCCGTCCAGGGATTCCAGGTGATGGGAGGGGTTATTTTTACCACCAAAAATTAGCCTTATCGGGGTTGTTGATTTCAACCTTTATTTGTTAATAAATACACTGTTTATCTGATATTTATATCCCTTTTTTAAGTATTTTTACATGTCGTTTCAAAGCGATATATTTTATTATCTAATTAACTATATATATGACGTCGGAAGAAAAGAACTCTTTAGCTAAGGGAAATTATACTGCTGAAAACATCCAGGTGCTTGAAGGGCTGGAAGCCGTAAGGAAAAGACCAGCCATGTACATCGGGGACGTAAGCACAAAAGGGCTTCACCACCTGGTTTACGAAGTGGTCGACAATTCGATCGACGAAGCGCTGGGAGGTTATTGTGATGAAATTGACCTGACTATACATGAAGATAATTCGATAACTGTTGTTGATAACGGCCGTGGCATCCCCACCGACATTCACGAAAAGGAGAACCGTTCAGCGCTGGAGGTGGTAATGACAGTGCTCCACGCAGGCGGTAAATTCGATAAGGGATCGTATAAGGTATCGGGCGGATTGCACGGGGTTGGTGTTTCCTGTGTGAATGCACTTTCATCCAGTTTAAAGGCTACGGTACACCGCAACGGAAACATCTATGAGCAGGAATACCGCATCGGCCGTCCCCAGGAACCGGTAAAGGTTGTCGGCAAAACCGACATCACCGGGACCAAGGTCACTTTCAAGCCCGATGATTCGATCTTCATAGTTTCAGAGTATGACTATGATATCCTTGCTTCCCGTCTCAGGGAGCTGGCATTCCTGAACAAAGGCATCAGGCTTTCCATCACTGATGAAAGGCATAGGGAAGATAACGGGAACGGCGACTATTTGCATGAATCCTTTTATTCCGATGAAGGATTGAAGGATTTCCTCAAATATCTCGATGTGAACAGGGAGTCGCTCATGCCCGAACCGATCCACCTGGAAGGCGACAAGAACGATATACCCGTTGAAATTGCCCTGCAGTACAACACCTCCTTCGCCGAAAACCTCCACGCATATGTAAATAACATCAACACACACGAAGGGGGTACACACCTGGCAGGATTCAGGAGAGGACTGACAAGGACGCTGAAAACCTATGCCGAAAAGTCGGGCATGCTGGCCAAGCTCAAGTTCGACATTAACGGAGACGACTTCCGTGAAGGACTTACCGCCATTATTTCAGTAAAGGTTGCAGAGCCCCAGTTCGAAGGCCAGACAAAGACTAAACTGGGCAACAGCGAAGTGATGGGAGCCGTTGACCAGATCGTGAGCGAGCATCTTTCAAATTACCTTGAGGAGAACCCGAAAGAAGCCAAAACGATAGTAAACAAAGTGATACTGGCTGCCACGGCACGTCACGCAGCCCGGAAGGCCAGGGAACTCGTACAGAGGAAAAATGTATTGTCGGGCAGCGGATTGCCCGGAAAGCTCTCCGATTGCTCCGAGAGAGACCCTGCCAAAGCTGAAATCTACCTCGTGGAGGGTGACTCGGCCGGTGGAACGGCCAAACAGGGCCGCGACCGAAGCTTCCAGGCCATCCTGCCGCTCAGGGGTAAGATCCTGAACGTGGAAAAGGCCATGCAGCACAAGATCTTCGAAAATGAAGAGATCAAGAATATCTTCACCGCCCTTGGAATCTCAATCGGTACCGAAGAGGACAGCAAAGCGCTCAACATCGAAAAGCTCAGGTACCACAAGATCATAATCATGACCGATGCCGACGTGGACGGAAGCCATATCGCCACGCTGATCCTCACTTTCTTCTTCAGGTATATGAAGGAGCTTATCGAAAACGGCTATGTATACGTTGCAACTCCCCCGTTATATCTCATCAGGAAGGGAAATAAGGAGAAGTATTGCTGGAGTGAAGAGGAAAGGCAAGAATTTGTTAATGAAGTGTCAGAAAACGGCACCGAAAAAGGCGTCCACATCCAGCGCTACAAAGGTCTTGGAGAAATGAATGCCGAGCAGCTCTGGGAAACCACCATGAACCCCGGATTCAGGACGCTGCGCCAGGTAACCATCGAAAACGGCACCGAAGCCGACCGTGTATTTTCCATGCTGATGGGTGATGAAGTGCCTCCGAGAAGGGCCTTTATTGAAAGCCACGCAAAGTACGCGAATATTGATGTTTAATGGCTGATGGCTGTTAGCTGATGGCTGATGGCTGTTTGCTGATGGCTATATTTTCAATTTGTTTTTATTGTCCCAATTGTCAAATTGTCTTTATTGTCAAATTGTCTTTATTGTCAAATTGTCTTTATTG
>CAZXWD010000149.1:0-6055 GCA_964644135.1 uncultured Bacteroidales bacterium
GTGTTATCATACCATTCTGTTTTCCTGGCCTCTTCGAAGAAAACTCCCAGGCAACTGTCGCTGTAGTAGGCCGAGTTCACAAAATCACCTTCTGCCCCTTTCCATTCGAGCGCATTTTGCACAGGCTGATCATAGGGGGAGTGTGAGCTGAGTGTGAGTAACATGGAAAAAAAGGGCTCTCTCTGGTCACGGGAGTCATCCAGGTACCGGTCGAAGAGATATTCATCGTGAATACCAAGTCGCCCTGATGGTAAGGAAGGGTCAAAATCATCCTGCTCAACAATCCTGTCGAACTGATTCTGGTAGAGATAAGCCCTGATATTACCGTAAGTAAGCTTTCCGCCAAAGTAGAAAGAGGTATGATACCCTTCCACATCGAGGACCTCAACAAGACTTGGAAGCTTTGTGTATTTATCAGTATTTTCAGTGATCGTGCTGTAGGGCGTGGCGGGAAAACCTCCGATAAGAGATGCTATGGCCTGCTGCGACCTTCCGCCGGAGGCGTAAAAATCAGTAAAAAGGATCCCTTCCTTCTCCAATTTATTGAATTCAGGTGTTATCCCCGGCTCACCGCCAAGGCTCTCAATGAGGTCGGCCGACCAGCTTTCCATCAGGAGAACCACGATATTGGGCCTCCTGTTGTCAAGCACTCTAACAGTTGAATCTTTGGGATAATCATTCAGTCCTTTTGTCAGATCTATAGCTTCATTAGGGGTGTGATAGTTGAAAGGGTTCACATAATTGAACTTATTGCTTTCGATGACACTTATGGCGAGGTTAAACCCTGTATTCACGGCGGCATGGTTCAGGAAGTTCTTATTTGAAAAATAAGCAGCGCTAGGACTAACGGGGATAGGACCAAAACCTCCCCTCATGCCCACGAACAGCAAAGATGCAATGACCACAAACGTGATCAGGGCAGACTGTATCTTTGATTTATTTATTTCAAAATTACGGACTATCAAACGGTCATAAGCATATTTCCCCAGGAATGCAACGATAACTGCAGTTCCGAGCAAACTGAAAAAGAGGTGGCCTGAAATTGAAAAGAAGACCTCATCGGGACGTCTCAGGTATTTCAGTGCTTTGGCCGACAGCTTGGTTTTCCATTCGGGATATATCCCCAGTTCGCCCGCTGTGATCAATCCGAAGATGATGACCATCAAAAGGATATAGATGTTGTGTGCCCTGGTAAAGAGCCTGCTTTTCCACAGACTGCCGGCAATAATAAACAATAAGCTTACAGCCAGAAGGTAGCTTGCGGTTGCCATATCAACTACAAGGGCGTGGTAAAAAGCTCCCAGTAGTTCAATGTCGGAAATATCCTGATAATAAAGCTCGCTCTGGTTGTAAAGAATAAAAATAATCCTGAGCAAGGCAAAAAATATCATCCAGAAAACAAATAACCGCAGAAGAAAGAAAATATTTTTGCGCATATATTCAGGATATTTCAATGACAAAAGTACTACTTTGAAGGTTAACCGCTGTTTTAAATTATAAACGCTTTTTGCCCCAGGGAAAGATAGTTTGCTTTTCATACATTTGTAAAAAAACCATATGAGTTTCGTCAGGGAAAACCTTGAGAAAGTACGGTCCGAAATTCCCTCACACGTTAAACTTGTCGCCGTATCTAAGGTCCAGCCAAACGAAAAGGTGCTGGAAGCTTACAAGGCCGGTCACAGGATTTTCGGGGAGAACAAGGCACAGGAGCTTATTTCCAAGCAGCCTGAGCTTCCGGATGACATAAAGTGGCATTTCATAGGCCACCTGCAGCGTAATAAAGTTAAATACATAGCCCCTTTTGTGGAGATGATAGAATCGGTCGATAGCCTGAAACTCTTAAAGGAGATCAACAAGCAGGCTGTTAAGAACGACCGGGTTATAAGATGCCTGCTCCAGTTCCATATTGCTGAGGAGGAATCGAAGTTTGGCCTTTCAATGGATGAGTTCACTGAAATGGTTTCATCACCGGTATTTGGCGAACTGAAAAACGTGGAACTTTGCGGTGTAATGGGAATGGCGACTTTTACAGAAGATATGAACCCGGTAAGAAAAGAGTTCAGGCAGCTTAAGAGCATTTTCGACCGTTTAAAAGGTGAGTATTTCGCTTCAGATGATCAGTTCAGGGAGATCTCCATGGGTATGACCGGCGACTACAAGGTTGCCCTGGAAGAGGGAAGCACAATTGTACGGATAGGTACTGCAATTTTTGGAGAAAGGAATTACGGATAACTTAAAATAGTTTTGGAATATTTTCTTTTCATACTGGGTTTCGGACTGCTAATCTATGGTGCCGACCTTCTGGTGAACGGAGCTTCAGCAATTGGATCAAAGCTCAACATTCCCGACACAGTGATAGGTCTGACCATTGTGGCACTGGGAACATCCCTTCCGGAAGTTGTGATCAATGTTTTTGCGAGTATACGGGGTGATACTTCACTGGCTGTATCGAATGTGCTGGGAAGCAATATGATGAACATCCTTTTGATAGTGGGGACAGCTTCAATAATCTACCCTTTGAAGATAACCAGGTCGACAACTTACAGGGATATTCCTGTAAACTTTTTTGCGGTCATCCTTTTAGCCCTGCTTATCAATGATGTGTATTTTGGTTTCGGAGAAATTAGCCGGCTCGGTCCCATTGAAGGTTTGTTCTTTCTCTTGCTGATGATCATTTACATTGTAGTTTCACTCAGGAAGAGTAAGATTGAAAATGAACCCGATCCCCGCTCGATCGGCACACCTTTTATGAAATCAGTGTTACTGTTATCGCTGGGGGTAGCAATGATGGTAATTGGTGGGCGTTGGATCGTGAACGGCACGATAAAAGTATCGGAGTTACTCGGGATCTCAAGCTCTGAAGTAGGCCTGGTGGTGGTCGCAACAGCAACCTCACTTCCTGAGTTGGCAACCTCAGTGATAGCTGCTATTAAAAAGAACCCCGGCATTGCAGTGGGTAACGCGATTGGCTCATGCATTTTCAATATATTCCTGGTACTTGGGCTGAGTTCTCTCATCACTCCCCTGCCCTTCGATCTTACCAGTACTTATGATATGCTGATGGTGCTGGTGGCCAGCATGCTTATCTTTATTTTTGTATTTACGGGCAGGGGCCGCCAGATAGAGAGATGGGAAGGCATCCTGATGATCGCTATCTATTTCGGCTATATGATTTACCGCCTGGGATTCAACTGATCCGTTGCATTCCCGCACCCGCTTCAGGAACGTAAAACTCCGGGTATATTTTTGTTTTGTTAAAGTACTTCCCGGTTACCACTCTTTTAAATTCAGCCAGTTGATCATTTAAAACAAGGTTTACCGTACACCCGCCAAATCCTGCACCCGTCATCCTGCTGCCGGCCACCCCTTCAATTTCCAATGCAGATCCCACCAACAGGTCAAGTTCAGGTCCGGTCACTTCATAATCGTTTTTAAGGCTTTCATGGCTCTCGGTCATTAATCTCCCAAATTCATCTGTGTTGCCTGCGATAAGATACTCCACAGACCTGAGCACTCTCTCGTTTTCACTTATTACGTGCCTTGCACGGCGTAAGGCAATTTCATCCTTTTTCAGGTCATCGTTACCTTCAAGATCACTCAGCCTGGCTTCGCGCAGTGATAAGATCCTTCTGGATTGGTTAATGTGACTTACTGCGCGATGACATTCCTGCACCCTTTCATTATATCTGGAGCCTGACAGTCCACGTGATTTTTTACTGTCGACTATTACAAGGCGATGACTACCAAGGTTTAAAGGGATCTGCTTATAATCAAGGCTCCTGCAATCGAGAAAAAGGGCATGCCTCTCAGTCCCCATACCAACAGCGAACTGGTCCATTATGCCACATTTGAGCCCTACGAACTCATTTTCTGCCTTTTGCGACAATTTGGCCAATTCAACAGGTGAATGTGCCGTATTATACAATTCGTGCATTGCCAGGGCTGTTACCATTTCTATCGAAGCTGAAGAGGATAGTCCTGCAGCTGTTGGTATATTTCCTTTAAAGAGCAATTCCAGGCCGTTCACATTCCTTTCCCTGACCTTCATTTCCTTAATTATACCCAGTGGATAATTGACCCATTCCAGTTCCTGTTGTATTATTCTTTCATCAATAGAAATATCCAATGCTCCTTTGAAATCCAGGCTGCGGAGCCTAAAAGTGCCATGACCGGCCTTCCTGACGGCAAGAAAAGTTCCGTAACCTATGGCCACAGGCAAGACGAACCCTTCATTGTAATCTGTATGCTCCCCTATGAGATTAACCCTGCCCGGCGCGAAATATATCTTTGGATCATTTCCCTTATCACCGTAAAATGAAAAGAATTTTTCGAGCAGATCATTTACGATATCATTATCCATGTCAGCTAAAGTATTCAATATATTCTTATAAGGATCAAAACTCATTTGCCCGGTTAATGTGAAAAATAATTAACTTTGCACCGTTTTACCATTGGCCGCTTAGCTTAACTGGATAGAGCATCTGACTACGGATCAGAAGGTTAGGGGTTCGAATCCCTTAGCGGTCACAAGAACCGGCCTGCGTCACCGGCGCATCGATCCCAGTACATACATGTTAAAAAGCGAGTCATTTACCGTAAAGACACTCGATCGCTCAGTTATCCATGTGCATAGCTGGATACCTGAAAAGCCTGTCGCCGTCTTGATAGTGGTGCACGGCATGATAGAACATGGCGGAAGGTATCATATTTTTGCCGTTTACATGGCAGAAAGGAATATAGCAGTTTTCGCGCCGGACCACAGAGGTCATGGAAAGTCTTCAGGTAAAAACGACAAGCGGGGATACTTCGGGGAAAATGTATCCGGGGAGGTGCTGGTAAACGATCTTTTTTGTCTGCAGAGGCATGCTGATATGCACTTTCCGGAACTGCCTGTTTTCATGTTGGGCCAGAGTATGGGCTCAATACTTACCAGGGCTTTCATCTCAAAATATGGTGAACATGTTAAAGGAGCTGTGCTTGCAGGGACCTTCCAGAACCCGAAATTGCTGATCAGAACAGGGATACTTCTTTCGCAGATCATCATAAAAGTACGGTCGGGCCGTTACTTCAGTAATTTTGTGCATAAGCTTTCTACAGGCCGGTTTAATGTACCTTTTAAGCCTGCCAGGACACCCTTCGACTGGATATCCAGTGATAACGAGATAGTAGATGAATATGTAGCTGATCCTTTTACGGGCCATGAATTCACTGCAGGATCATGGAATTTATTGTACAAACTTTACCTTGCCGTGAGAAAATCTGAGAGAAAAAATGCAATTCCTTCTCACCTTCCTGTCCTGCTGTTATCCGGCGGTGATGACCCCGTGGGTAAAATGGGGAAACATCCGCAAAAAGTATTTTCAAGTTACAAGAAAATGGGTATGCAGGATGTTGAGTTAAAGGTGTATCCCGGTAAACGTCATGATATCATCAATGAAATAAACCGGGAAGAGATATATCACCTCCTGGTTGAATGGATGAAAGATCATATCATTTAAGCAGAAACCATGAAAAAATACGAAGAGATCATCGCTAAATATTATCCCAAAGATTCGTTGAGGTACAAGTATTATTACACGCATTCCAGGGCTGTTACCGACCTTGCCCTGAAGGTTGCTGAAAATAATCCACAACTCGAAACCGACATTGATTACATAGAAACAGCCTCGATGCTTCATGATATTGGGATATTTCTTACCGATGCTCCGCAAATCGGTTGTTACGGTGATCAACCTTATATCTGCCACGGTTACCTTGGAAGGGAGCTGCTTGAAAAAGAGGGGCTGCCGGAAATAGCCCCGATATGTGAGAGACATATTGGCGTTGGCATTACGGTGGATGAGATAAGAAGAAGAGGCTTACCGCTTCCGCTAAGGGACATGACCCCTCAGACCATTGAGGAAAAGATCATCTGCTATGCTGATAAATTCTTTTCCAAATCTTCCGAAGACCTGACAAAGCCAAAGTCCATCGAAAAAATCATTGTCAAACTTTCAAAACACGGCACTGAGAAGGCGGAGAAGTTCAGGGAGATGATGGAGCTTTTCGGGGCAGA
>CAZXWD010000150.1:0-1585 GCA_964644135.1 uncultured Bacteroidales bacterium
TAGCGCGGATTAACTCAGAACTCAGAACTTAGAACTCAGAACTTACTGGCGACTGTTCTTCACCTCTTCCCCTCTTCTTATCTTCTTATCCTCTTATTTTCTTCTGTGCTATATTTCACGCAGATTTCGCAGAGTTAAGCAGAGTATCGCAGAGAAGCCAACAGCCATCAGCCATCAGCCATCAGCCAACAGCCAACAGCCATATTAAACACTCAACACTAAAATCTAAACTCTAAGCTCTAAGCTCTAATATCTCTCCGAAACCTTTTCCCAATCCACCAGCTTCCACCAATCCTTCACATAGTCGGGGCGGCGGTTCTGTTTGTCGAGATAGTAGGCGTGCTCCCACACGTCGCAGGTGAGGAGGGGCTTGTAGCCGTTGCGCAAGGGGTTGCCGGCGTTGCTCTCCTGGATGATCTCGAGCTTGCCCGATTCGTTCTCCACAAGCCAGGCCCATCCCGATCCGAACAGGGTGGCGGCAGCGTTCGAGAACTTCTCCTTGAACTCTGCAAAGGAGCCGAAATCACGGTTGATGCTCTCCATCAGCTCGCCGTTGGGCTCGGGTTTGGCTTCAGGACTGAGACAGTTCCAGTAAAAGGTATGGTTCCATACCTGTGCGCCGTTGTTGAAGATCCCGCCGTCGGCATCGCGGATGATGTCTTCGAGGCTGGCATTCTCGAACTTAGTGCCTTCGATGAGGCCGTTCACTTTGTCCACATAGGCTTTGTGGTGCTTGCCGTAGTGGAATTCGAGGGTTTTGGCTGAAATATGGGGCTCCAGTGCGTCCATCGCAAAGGGCAATTCGGGTAATTCAAATGACATAATCGTTGGTTTTTTAGTTAATTAACTGGTTTCAATCAAAGATACGAACTCTTGGGGAAGGAGGGAAATTAACAATGAACAATTAACAATGAACAATGAAGGCGGAGAGGCTCAGAAGCTCAGGGGCTCAGAGGTGAATGGTGAATGGAAATATGCAGCAATGCCGCCATTTAATGGATTTCAAGCAGAGTGCGGAAAGAAAAGCAGAGTAACGCAGAGAAGCCCACAGCTATCAGCTATCAGCCATCAGCCAAAAGCTAAAAGCCAACAGCAAATGGAACACCGATGACGCGGATTAAACGGATTAACGCGGATTAACTCAGAACTCAGAACTTAGAACTCAGAACTCACTGCCAACTGCCTACTGATCGCTTACGCCGTACCCATAAATTCCCTATCTTTACACTCCCAAAAATCGAACTATCTAAAAAACTGAATATGAAACGTATTCTGCTCTCAATTACTGCGGTTGTACTGATGCTCGCAGCTACCGCCGGCGAACTGGTGCTTATAAAAACAAACTCACCTGGAGAGACCAAACAGCACTTTCTCAATAAAGACCTTACCATACATTTTTACAACGATAACCTTCTCATCGCAACATCGGCCGAAGGCCAAAACAGGGGCATACTGCTGGATGAGAATGCCTGGAGCGACAGCGATGGGCTTTATTACCTGGTATACCTGCCAGCCTTCGGCAAATCCCAAGATCCCAATACCCAAATTCCAAACAAATCCCAAATCTCAAATCCCAAAATCCAAA
>CAZXWD010000150.1:1685-3391 GCA_964644135.1 uncultured Bacteroidales bacterium
GAAAGCTACGGCCTGGACGTGGAGCTACACGATTTCTGGATGCCCAACGGCGAGGCCTCTGACAATGTGGTTGCCACGCTAACCGGCACAAAATATCCCGATGAATACGTGGTGTGCGGTGCGCATTACGACTCGTACACCTGGTCGGGACCGTCGCCCGGCGCCGACGATAACGCCACAGGCACGGCAGGCATCCTCGAGATAGCCCGCGTGCTGAGCCAGTATGAGTTCGACCGCTCCATCATCTTTGCCGCCTGGGGAGGGGAGGAGTACGGCCTTTACGGATCGGCAGCCTGGGCCTCTGAAGCCGCCGCCGACGGTATAAACATTCTCGGCTACTTCAACATCGACATGGCCGGATACCTGCACCCGGGCAACGAGATCCGCACGGATATAATCGCGCCCTCATCGGCTATGGACCTGGTGGATTTCTACATCGAAACGTGTGATATCTACCTCCCCGACTTTATCATCAACGTGGGGGCTTCCATCAGCGGCGACAGCGACCATACTTCTTTCAACAACAACGGCTACATGGGGATCTTCCCGTTCGAGGATTCCGACCATTACAGTCCGTACATACACACCCCCGGCGATACCATCGGGCCCAGCGTGAACAGCTTTACCATGCACAGGGTATTCACCCAGGCAACACTGGCCAGCGTTGCCAGGAAGGCCGATATGCTGCCTTCACCGGCGCTGGCGGGTATTGGCGGCAATGAGGTGATCGAGCTTGAATGGAACAGCCTTGAAGATGCTACCGGGTACAATGTCTATAAAGACATGGACCCCATTCCTTATATGAGCCTTCAGGACACCGTTATGACCGATACGGCCGTTGACAATTTCACCTTGTATTCCTATTATGTGACCGCCGTTTTTGAAGGCGACGAAGAAGGCCCTGCCTCCAACATCGTGGAGGTGGCGCCCATGCCACCGCTGGCACTGCCCTATTTCGAGGATTACGAGACCGGCGCCTTCTACTGGTCGTTCGAAGATACCTGGGGGCTGCACGAAGGGATCTACACCTCCGCCACCCACTCAATGACCGAATCGCCTGAAGGGGACTACGGCCAGGGAATGAACGCATCGGCAACATTAAGGGCACTCAATTTCACCGGGCTTACTGATGCGTCGCTCTCCTTCTTCACCCGTTACAACATCGAAGAAGATTATGATTACATGTTCCTGGAAGTGTCAACCGACGGGCAGGAGTGGGACGAGCTGGATGTCTTCACCGGGCAGCACTTTGCCTGGGAAGAGATGGAGTATCCCCTTAGCGGATACATCGGCGAGGAGAATGTGACCATCCGCTTCCGCTTTACCAGCGACAGCTACGTGGAAGAATCGGGCATGCATATTGACGATTTCACGATCACCTACAATGCGGTCGGGCTTAACGAACCGATTGAAGTGAAGCCCTTCAGCCTGGAGCAGAACCGTCCGAACCCGTTCAGCGAACAGACTGCTATCAGTTTTTACCTGGATGAGCCCGGCCACGCCACCCTGAACCTTTACGACCCCCAGGGCAGGCTTGTACGCACACTGGCCGATGATCACCTCAGCGCCGGAAACCATGAAGTAACCCTCCGCCCGTCAGGACTGGAAGCGGGGTACTATTACTACAAGCTAACCTTCGGCAACAACAGCGAAACGAAAAAGCTGATTATTGTCAGGTAAAAAAAAGTCCCCCTTTGAAGGGGGAT
>CAZXWD010000150.1:3491-6044 GCA_964644135.1 uncultured Bacteroidales bacterium
AAACGAAAAAGCTGATTATTGTCAGGTAAAAAAAAGTCCCCCTTTGAAGGGGGATGTTTTTTTAATTGTCTCAATTGTCTCAATTGTCGCTATTGTCACTATTGCCTTTTTTTACCCACCGAGGGGGAGGGTACAAGAACCAGACTGCCATATAGAAGTTTCTCACAGATCTCGCAGATTTTTACACGACTCCACAGATAATCCGTGAATCGTGAATAGAAAAATAGGTACTGGGTATTGGGTGCTAGGTACTGGGTTTTTTTTGTGAGTCGAAAAATGCGGTCATGTAAAGGGTTTCACGCAGAGGGAGGGGCTGTTAACAGATCTTTACGGATCATTTCATGGACGATGGACACATGTATCCTGCATCATTAGTATTCAATGAGTTATCTAAGAATTTTGATTCTCCTCCCCCTGATTGGGGGGAGGCCGGGAGGGGGGTCTGGGCTACTCCACCGTCACCGACTTCGCCAAATTCCTCGGCTGGTCCACATTACAGCCTCTCAGTACGGCAATGTGATAGGAGAGGAGCTGCAGCGGGATGGTGGCCAGCACGGGCACGAACATCTCTTCGGTCTCGGGGATCTCGATGATGTGGTCGGCCAGCTCGTTCACCATGGTGTCGTTCTCTGTTACCACGGCGATCACTTTGCCCTTCCGTGCCTTTACCTCCTGGATGTTGCTCAGGACTTTTTCGTAGGTGCCCTTTTTGGTGGCGATGAACACCACGGGCATTTCTTCGTCGATCAATGCGATGGGGCCGTGCTTCATTTCGGCGGCAGGATAGCCTTCGGCATGGATGTACGAAATTTCTTTCAGCTTCAATGCGCCTTCGAGGGCCACGGGGAAGTTATAGCCCCTGCCCAGGTAGAGGAAGTTCCTGGCCCCCTGGTACAGTTCGGCCAGATCCCTGATCTGGTCGTTCAGCTTGAGTGTTTTTTCCACCTTCGCCGGGATCTGCTCCATCTCGGTGAGGATCTCGATGAGCCTCGACCGCTTGAGGGTGCCCTTCTGCTTTGCAATGGTCAGCGCCATCAGCATTAAAATAGTGATCTGGGCCGTGAAGGCCTTGGTGGATGCCACCCCTATCTCCGGTCCGGCATGGGTATACGACCCCGCATGGGTGGTCCGGGCAATGGATGAACCTACCACGTTACAGATCCCTATGATGGTTGCCCCTTTGGCCTTGGCCATCTCGATGGCGGCCAGGGTGTCGGCGGTCTCGCCGCTCTGCGATATCGCTATCACAATGTCGTCTTCAAAGATCACGGGCTTACGGTAACGGAACTCCGAGGCATATTCCACCTCCACGGGCACCCTTGCCAGCTCCTCGAACATGTATTCGCCTACCATTCCGGCGTGCCACGAGGTGCCGCAGCCGATGATGATGATCCGCCTGGCGTTCACCATCCGCTGTTTGTAGTCAGAGATGCCGCCCAGCGAAACCAGTCCTTTGGCCGCATTCACACGCCCGCGCATACTGTCGCGGATGGAGCGAGGCTGCTCGAAGATCTCCTTAAGCATGAAGTGCTCGTATCCGCCTTTCTCAAGTGCCGCCAGGTTCATTTGCAACCTGTGGATGTACGGCAGCTTGTCTTTGTTCTTGATCGTTTTGATCTTGAGGTCGTGGTCCCTGCGGATGATGGCCATCTCCTCGTCGTTGAGGTAGACGACGTCTTTGGTGTGCTCCACCAGCGGCGTGGCATCGGATGCAAGCAGGAACTCGTCTTTTCCAATTCCTACAACCAGCGGCGAGCTCTTCCTTGCTGCAATGAGCATGTTCGGCTCCGACTTGCTGATCACCACGATGGCGTAAGCCCCTATGACCTGGTTCAGGGCGATCCTGACGGCCTCGGGCAGGTCGACGTCCTCGTTGATCTGAATGTCTTCTATAAGGTGTATGAGCGTCTCTGTGTCGGTATCGCTGCGGAACACATGGCCGCGGTTGATCAGTTCTTTCTTGAGAGAAGTGTAGTTCTCGATGATGCCGTTATGGATGATGGCCATGTTCTTCGACTGCGAGAAGTGGGGGTGGGCGTTCACATTGTTGGGCTCGCCATGGGTGGCCCAGCGGGTATGGGCAATGCCGATGGTCCCTGTTATGTGTTTCCCTTTGGCGAATTTCTCCAGGTCCGACACTTTTCCCTTTGTCTTGTAGATGTGGAGGTCGTCGTTCAGGAGGGCCACGCCTGCGCTGTCGTAACCGCGGTATTCAAGGCGTTTCAGGCCGTTTATGAGGATGGGGAAGGCTTCTTTCTTTCCGACGTAGGCAACTATTCCGCACATATCTAAATGATCTTAATCTTTTGCAAAGCTAATAGAAATTCAGGGTGAAAACGTTTAATAAGATGTTAAATTGTTGTGAAAGGCGTGAAGTGTGAAGGGTGAAGTGAAAAATAGGTACTGGGTGCTGGGTACTAGGTGCTGGGTTTTTCGTGAGTCGAAAAATGCTGCCTGGTAAGGGTTTCACGCAGAGATCGCTGAGTATTTGCAGAGGGCGCAGAGAAGCCATCAGCCATCAGCCATCAGCTAACAGCCAATGGAACACGGATG
>CAZXWD010000151.1:0-5952 GCA_964644135.1 uncultured Bacteroidales bacterium
TGTTTATTTTAATTAATCTAATCAATGGTTCTGACTTCAAAATTCTGAAATCTTTTAGAAAAAAGAAAGTGAAGATAAAGATTAATAAGGAAATTGAAAAGCTTTACAGGGAGCATCGTGTAATTCTCTAATGGTTCTTATTTATAAATGATCGCAGGTCAATCATTCCGTGAAGTTTCTGAATTCACAATTGGTTCAAAATTGGGTCCTATTATTTTGATTAACAATAAAATATGTATTTAACAATATATTTATTTAATTTTGAACAATATTAGAATACTTTTTCAATGCCTGAATATTCGAAAAATCTTGATTGTATAAACTGCCGCAAAAAGAACAGCGTTTTCTGTCTTCTGAATGAAGATCAGCTTGCCAGGATGAACCAGAACAAATATGAAGTGAAGTTCAATGCGGGCGAGATCATTTTCAAGCAGGAATCCCCAATGACACATGTGGCCTGCATAACCGAAGGCCTGGTGAAAATATACCTTGAAGGGCACAGTAAAAAAAGGCTTTTGCTAAAATTGGCCCAGCCGGGCGAAATAATAGGAGGCCCGGGCCTGCTGATAGATAATAAGCACCACTACACTGCAACTGCGGTTACAGATACGAATACCTGTTTTGTGGATGCCGTGGTTTTTGAAGAAAACCTCAGGGGTAACAGTGACTTCGCACTTGCTATGATCCAGAGGATAAATTTATCGGCCATCCGCAATTTCGACGCATTGCTCAACCACACACAAAAGCTGATGCCGGGCCGGGTTGCGGGAGCGATACTTTATCTATACCATCATGTATATAAGACTAATCCTTTCTATCTTACCATTAACAGGCAGGATATTGCCGATCTAGCCTCAATGACCAAAGAAAGCCTCATCAGGGTGTTAAAGGAATTGAAAGATTCTGAGATTATTGAAATTGACGGAAATAAGGTAAGGATACTGAATGAAAAGAAACTTGCCGAAATAAATGAAAAAGGCTGATTTTTTCTCTCTCACTAATATTTATCAAATCTAAATAAGCCTGAAGCCTTTTTACCCCCATTATTTCTCAATTAATAAGATCCAGATCTTTAATTATTTATGATGCCCATATTGACAAAAGTCAATTCTTTTGACGATTTTTTTACAATTGCCTATTGATAGACATATACATATATAGAGATAAGTGACACCGTTATTTCTTTCACAATATTTCATGGCTTGAGTAATATTGTTCAGGAATTTTACTGATTTCATAACTAACTAAAAAACAAAATAATATGAAATTTCTGAATTATCCTGTCAGGCTGATTACAATTGTTTGCTTTGTAACCTGCACACTGCTATGGAGTTGTACCAAAGAAGGGCCACAGGGACCCAAAGGTGAGGACGGTGTTGACGGAATGGATGGGAACGCTACCTGTGGACAGTGTCACAATTTCAGTGAAACCATTAAATCCAGGATGGTTCAGTGGGAAGCATCTTTGCACGCAACGGGCGGCACCTTTGAAAGAAATAGTAGCTCTTGTGCCCCATGTCACACCTCAAAAGGATTCCGGGAAGTGGTAGAAACCGGAATGCAGGAAACAGGGGCAAGTATTTCAAACCCCACACCGGTGAACTGCTATACCTGTCACAACATTCACCAGACTTACGAAGTAGAAGATTGGGGATTGGCCACTACAGATCCGGTGACTCACTGGCAGGGTGGATCTTCATTTGACGGGGGCAATGGCAATCTCTGCGCAAATTGCCACCAGTCTCGTGTGACAAGCCCATTCCCTGATGATGGCAATCCCGGGGGTGATTTTGAGATCACTTCATTCCGGTTCGGGCCTCACCACGGACCTCAGTCAAACCTGCTCCTTGGAGTTGGGGGATACGACCTGGCTGATGTCCAGCATCCTCACTTCAATGCGGATAATGGATCATGTATTGGATGCCACATGGCAGAACCGTATGGAGACCAGGCAGGTGGACATAATATGTCAGTTTCTTACGGTTATCATGGAGGTACAGAACTCCTGGTTGACGGATGCCTGGATTGCCATACAGATGAGGATCAACTGATCGAAAACACCGAAGAGTTTATTGCTGAGATCGAAGCCGATATGGAAGAACTCTGGCAGATGCTTGTGGATGCCGGTATCGGTGATTCAACTAACGCTACTTACGCGGTTACTGGAACTCATACCAACGCAGCAGCCGGGGCATTCTACAACTTCAAATACATTGAAGAGGATAAGAGTAATGGAATTCACAATCCGACTTATACTCGTCAGATGATCCAGGCGGCAAAAGACGCTTTAAGTAAATAGTAAAAATAACCTGGCCGATAAACTAATTGAAAAAAGGCATCCCAGGGTGCCTTTTTTGGAATTTAATAATAGATTAAAAATGAGAAGAGTAATTAGTTGGTTGACAGCAATTTGTGTTTTGTGCCTGATGTTTGCCTCGTCCTGCGAATATGCCTGGATCGATTATGAGGAAGTACCTGTTCCGGATACAGTGAGCTTCAGCAACAACGTCGTTCCGATCTTTGAACGAGGGTGTAACGCTTCAGTATGCCATGGGGGAGGGGCGGATCCTGACCTGAGGCCCGACAGAGCATATAATTCTCTGATCAGCGGAGGATACGTCAATACTGATGATCCGGCAATGAGCAGCATTTATACGTCCATAATAAAAGGAGGAAGTATGGAACAATATGCCGATCCCGGGGATGATGAAGTGATCCTGAAATGGATAGAACAGGGAGCCATTAACAACTAAAACTGTAAAAAGATGAAAATAAGGGTAGTAATATTGACGATTTGTATGGTTCCTCTTTTTCTCTGGGCACAGGAGGAGGATGAAAAAACAAATAAACTACAGCAATTCTATGAAGAGAACAGGCCGGTAAGGCCTGCATACGAATGCGGAATGCTTGTCGACGGACAGTCAGTACATGTCCCTGCAGTGAAAACTCTTGAATTTATGATCCAGCACAGGTTCGGATCAATGGAGAACGGGCTGTCTGACCTTTTCGGTATATATGGCGCTGCAAATACAAGGCTCGGCCTTAATTACAGCATCACCAACTGGCTTCAGGTAGGCTACGGTATTTCAAAGTTCAGGATGGTTTCCGATTTCTCATTAAAGGTAAACCTGCTGAAACAGACCAGGAACAACAAGATACCTCTCGATGTGGCCATTTATGGTAACCTTGGAATAGATGGCAGAAATGAAGATAATTTTGGGACAGGCTATACATTCACTAACAGGTTCTCTTATTTCGGGGAACTACTGGTTTCAAGAAAATTCACACACTGGCTGTCACTTCAGGCAGGCATCAGCTTCACCCATTTTAATGCAGTGGAGAGAGGGTATGAGCACGATAAAATTGGCGTCCATTTTTTAGGCAGGGCAAGGTTTTCTCCACAGTCGTCGATCATTGTGAATTACGACTGGCCTCTTATAATAACCGGTATTGCTGAGAACCTTCCGATACTGGACCCTCCTAAGCCTAACCTGGGAATAGGTTACGAGGTGTCAACCTCGACACATGTTTTCCAGGTATTCGTTGGCACAACTACAATGCTTGCACCGCAATATATTATGATGGAAAACCAGAATGACTGGACCAAGGGCGATTTATTCATAGGATTTAACATAAACCGCTTATGGTCTTTCTAAATAAACGTAATTCTAAACTTTAAAAAAACAGATATCATGAAATCAAAGCTTTATTCATTATTCACTTTGTCAATAATATGTGTCTTCCTGTTGGCATTCACCCCTCAGGATCAAAAGAAAGGTGAACCCTGGGAAGTGCCTGCCAAGTACGAAGAGATGGAAAACCCTTATGCAGGTGACGACAGCAGTGAGAGAGTGGCCAAGATGTTATGGTCGAAACATTGTAAATCATGTCACGGCAATGTGGGGCTTGGTGATGGGCCTAAGGCACGCCAGCTCGAAACTTTTCCGGGAGACTTTTCAACCGAGGAGTTCCAGTCACAAACCGATGGCGCGATATATTATAAATCTTATATAGGAAGGGACGAGATGCCCAATTTTGAAAAGAAGATCCCTGATGAGGAAGACCGCTGGATATTAGTCAATTATATGCGCACTTTTGCGAAATAAGCTTATAACCATGCAGGCTGCACCTGGCATGGTTGTCAGGGATGCAGCCTTTTAATATCTTAAGGAAGGCCCTTCCATAATTACTATCATGAAAATCCTGATAAGATCATTACTGCTTATAACACTCGCACTGCCTTTCCTGCCTTCTGGTGCGCAAAATATTGATCCGGCCATACTACAAGAAAATGGTGAATGCTTCAATTGCCACGGGCATGAAAAGTATTATTACTACAACGACTGGCTTGAGAAAGACATCAAAGAAAGGATGAATCCTTATTATATTATCGACTCACTAAAATTCTATCAATCAAATCATAAGACTTTTCGCTGTATCGATTGCCATTCAATGGATTATACTGAATTTCCGCACGACCGGCAATTAAGGATGGAGCCATTATATGAATGCATGGATTGTCACGGCTGGGACGATACATGGGCCCAATACAATTTCGAAAAAATAGATGAAGAGTATAAAAAAAGTGTACACAATACAAAGCATACTGAGGAATTTAGCTGCTGGATGTGTCACGACCCACACACATATAAGCTCAATGCCCGCAGCAATCTCAGTATAACGGAAGTGATCTCATATGACAATGAGATTTGCCTCAGTTGTCATGCAGATCGGGATAAGTATCAGCTTATTTCCAGTAAGACCAATCCTAACATTCTGGATACTCATGATTGGCTTCCAAACCAGGAGGCACATTTCAGGCATGTCAGGTGCATCGAATGCCACACTGAAGTGCAGGATACGATCCTGGTGGCACATAACATTCTTCCTAAAGAAAGGGCAGTGCGGAATTGCGTTGAATGCCACTCTGATAATTCCTTGCTTATGGCCTCCCTGTATAGGTATGAAGTGACTGAAAGAAGAAATAAACTTGGTTTTCTCAATGGCGCTATATTAAGCGAGGCCTATGTGATAGGAGCAAACAGCAACCCGCTCCTAAAGAAGTTAAGCATAGCAATTTTTGTTTTTGTTCTCCTGGCAATAGGGGTACATGCTTTTTTAAGGTTCAAAAAATAAATTCAATTATGGCAACAGTTTATCATTACCCGGTTTGGGTCAGGATATGGCATGCAATAAATGCTTTGCTCTTTTTGGTGCTGATAGTTACCGGTATAAGTATGCACTATGCCAATCAGCAATTTAACCTAATAGGGTTCAACACGGCAGTTTCCCTGCATAATGTCAGTGGAATAATCCTATCAGCCAATTATATAATTTTTCTGGTTTACAACAGGTTTACAACCAATGGTAATCATTACCGGATAACAACCTCGGGCTTGCTTTCTGCAAACATCAGGCAGTTCAATTACTATGTTAAAGGAATCTTCAAAGGACAGAAACCTCCTTACCCGGTCGATCAAAGCCGCAAGTTCAATCCTTTGCAAACCATGAGCTATGTTATAGTGATGTATTTCCTGATGTTCCTGATAATTATCTCGGGCTGGGCCCTGATCTTTCCTGAAGTTGTATTTGTAAAGCAACTTTTTGGAACCAGCGGTATTCATTTAACGGCTGTATTGCATTTTGTTGTTGGGTATCTCCTTTCGATCTTTCTGGTTGTTCACGTCTACCTCTGCATTATACCAAAACCTTTTGGCAGCAGCTTTAGGGCGATGCTCAGCGGATGGCATACCTCAGAACAGGGCTAAAAGGCTTTTTGCCGGATAAATGCTATACCTGTTAACCGGGTGTTCTTGTTAAAAAACTGTTAAACACCTCTTTCCATTTTTATTTAAGGGTGATAAAGTACCAACTTTACAAAGCAGAGTCATAATCTGTTTGAGGATGCTTGATTAAAGGTTGATGGTTTCGTATATTTGTGTAACTCGACGA
>CAZXWD010000152.1:0-5926 GCA_964644135.1 uncultured Bacteroidales bacterium
CAGTCGGGTCAGTCGAGTCAGTCGGGTCAGTCAAGTCAGTCGGGTCAGTCGGGTCAGTCAAGTCAGTCGTCAGTCGGGTCAGTCAAGTCAGTCGAGTCAGTTGTATTAGTTGGGTTGATCCTGGTTTTTAAATGATGTGATGATTAGTATTTCCTTTGGAATTTTGTTGGATGAAGCATCATATAATTAAGTAATTTACCTATTTCTTCCGATTGTGTAACCATTAATTTGTATTTCTCGACTGTAATGTTTCTAGTATGTAGGAGAAAATCTAACCATACCTGGGTTTCTGTATTTTCCATATCTGCATCAGATAATTTGCTTATAAAGTGTGCCGGATATCTTCTTTTTTGATAAGCTTCTCCAATACAAGCACATACTGATCTGGCTGATCTATTGATCTGATCTCTTAATGATTTCTCATAAAAAGGAAGTTCTTTACTGATGTCATAAATTGCCATGGCCTGATGAAAAGCTTTTCGAAAAACTTGCAAATTTCTGAATCCTGTTGCCATTTTTTTCATTTATCAGAATACACCAAAAAAATACCTCTCCATTTATGAGATATTTTTAACATAAACTGATTAATGAAAAACAAAAGATGCGCCCCAGTAGCAAATATTGTCAATAATAACTCATTTCTGAACAATGATCCGACTTATGATTGACGACTGAAGACTGACGACTGATGACTGACGACTGAAGACTGACGACTGAAGACTTTCTTCAAAAGCGCAAATCAATCAAAACGCTGCGTTCATTAACTGAATCCCTGCGTTAATATATCTCACTCCTTTTAGCCTTTTCTGATTAGTATATTTATTCTTGCTGTGATTATTGCCAGTCTCACTATATACGGCCTTTTTGGCCACCAACACAGAATTATGTGTGAGAGATCCAATCCTGCCAACAGGCCTTTTCCGGGAACACGAAATTATTACGGGTTTTTTGTGGGAAACTCCCGGCAAGGCCCGAGGCGGGAAACGGTAATAATTGCACGATTGCACGATTGAGCGATTGCACGATGTAACGATTTAACACACAAAAACCAGAATACCAAAATATTAACCAAAACTAAACTGAAATGAAAAACAGATACTTAGTTTATGCCGCACTCTGGCTCTTTGTTGCCGGGGTTGTATTGCTTTACGATTCCTGCTATGGCCCGTCGATCAATGCCGATCAGCCACAATCGGCCGACGAAAACTCAACTTTTACCACTCCTGTCACCGTAACCCAGGGTAGTGATGAAAGCAGGGGCTCGCAGGAGGTACTTACAAAACTGGAAATCGAAATACCGGATGCCCTGATGTATAATCCATCCGACACCAACTGGCTGTTCTTCAGTATCATGTTGCCAGATGGATGGACTGTGGCCGATAACATACCGTTTACAGGTGATGCTTCGGGCTTTTTTGCATGGAGCAGTTCCCTTTCGGCCGAAATGGAAAGCAACAACCCGGCAGAGCCAGGTTACTACTGGTGGGTGAGTAAGAACATTGATCCCATTACAGTTTCTTCAGGGATTATTGAGTTCTCACCTCAAATAACTACCAATGACGATCCGGGAACCTACTGGCTTGACTACACCATTGGATATGACCAGGGAAATGGTCCTGTTCTGTTGTATAACGGTGATTACGACAATATGATCGGAGCAGGTCTTGAGGATACGGTTTATGTAACCTCACTTTGTAACAGCGGGCCGGGCACACTGCGCGATGCAGTTGATATTGTAAGTCCGGGTGGGTACATCATGTTTGACCTTTCATTTCCCTGCTGCCTGACAATCAGTGAGGAAATATTCATATTCAAGGATCTGCACATAGAAGGACCCGGAAAGAATCTGCTTACCATCTCTTCAAACTTTTCTGGCAGGGTCTTTAGTGCGGGTTCTGGTCTTGAGATCCATATCTCCGGATTGTCGATAGCAAACAGCGGTGGTCCCAATATCGATGGCGGAGCAATTTATACCTCTTATTCCACCTCACTGCATATGGATAATGTGCTCATCCAGGGTTGCCAGGCAGACGAAGGGGGTGCCATCCGTGCACAGGGCCCGGTCTTCCTTGATAACGTTGATATCAAATACAACTCATCGAATTATGGTGGAGGGCTTTACCTGACACACACAGCCAACCTTACCAACTGCCTTGTTTCAGGAAATGTTGCCGGTTGGGGGGGCGGAATTTATAACACCAATTCGCCGCTTTACCTGGACAATGTGGATATTGAAGAAAACACAGCCAATGGCGGAGGAGGGGGGATGTACAACTTTTATGGAAATGTAAGTTTATATGATTCCAGAATAGCCCTTAACAACGCGGAGAACGGGGGAGGTATCTATCATATAAATGGTATTCTTGAATTATCCGGGACCAACGTGACCGGAAATACCGCCGATGACTTTGGAGGGGGTATCCACCTGGTTTCAGGTGATGTGATATTTGATGATACAGACCTCTGCAACATTCATTGCAACGAAGCCTTCATGGGGTTCGACCTATACGCCTCAGACGGTTTTTCCAACGATCCGGTCCAGGTGATCGTTGATGAATTTTCCGTTGAGCACCCGAACGACTACTGGGCCTTTCCGTTCAGTGCATTTGTCTTTGATGTACAATCGGGCATCTATACACAATATGATATGGATCTTTATGTGAGCCCCGGGGGTTCCGATGATAACAACGGCACCAGTGCGGCCCAGCCTTTTAAGACCCTGAAGCGGGCCCTCTCCATGTTGTATTCCACCAGCACAGGCCCTAACAGTATTCATCTTGCACCCGGCACGTATTCCGAGGCAAGCAACGGTGAAACTTTCCCGCTTTATCTTAGAAGCTATGTAACCCTCTCCGGGCCGGGTTCAGAAAATGCCATGCTGAATTGTGGAGGTGAGGCTCTTTTTGCCCCCCTTTCCAATCAATCAAGCATCAACATAGAGAATCTCAGTGTCGGTGATGTGCGAAAAATGCTGGAAACTAGCGGATCAAATCTTACACTCACAAATATCAGCAGTACTGGTAATTTTTACCCTGGTATCAATTGCATCCAGGTTGCAGGCGGAACTGTCAACCTCAACGGAATTGAGATCACGGGTTACGAAAAAGCCATAGTAATGGAAAATTCTACGGTTACTATGCACGATGGTGCAATTACCGGTAACAACAGAGGTATTGAAGCAGCCGGGACCTACCTGAGCATTTACAATACAGAAGTAACTGGAAATGCCCCCATTGGCGGTATTTACTTGTCCTCATCGAACAATACACGCATCTACGATTCAAAGATCTCCGGCAACGGAGCGGACCTGGGAGGGGGAATATATGTTAGCGGATCTTCAACAACACGACTTTACAATGTCACAATAAAAAACAACGACGCCTCTGAAATGGGCGGCGGGATTTTCCTCGATAATTCATCTTTGATATCTTCCAGTAGTTCCCGGTCAAATATTTATGGCAACATTTCGCCGGTAGGCTCAGATATTGCCAGCATCGAACGCCCGGGTACGTACACCATGTATCTCGACACTTTCAGTGTGCTTTACCCAAATTCATATTACGCCTATCCGAATAATGCCTATGCATTCAACATCCTCCATGGTTTTGAGGAACAGTACGACCAGGATCTGTATGTGAGCACTGCCGGATCAGACGACAACACTGGAACTACTCCTGAAGATCCTTTGAAATCGATCTCCAAAGCAATGAGGTCGATTGTAAGCAATTCAGAACCGCATACCGTATTTCTTGAAGGAGGAACTTATTCGCCATTATCTACAGGCGATAATTTCCCCATTCTGTTGCAGGATAAGATCGGCCTCTCAGGGGATCCTGACAGCACCACGGTCATTGATGCAGAAGGATCTACTTATGTGTTGGATATGCAAGGTGTAACAGATATTACCATCTCGGATATCATTATTAGAGGAGGCTCCAATCCAACTTCCGGGATGTGGGGTGGTGAGGCCGGAGGTATCAGGTTAGTTGGATCAGAAGTGAGCCTTGAAAGGGTTGTTTTGGAAGACAACGAGGCCTTTTACGGGTCAGGTATGTTCATTTATGATTCTGAGGTGAACCTTCAGGATTGTGATATCTGTTCCAATGCATCTTACGGTAATGGCTACGGAGGTGGTATATTCATTAAAGGTGAAAGTAAGCTTTTTACCGACAGCCTGATGATCAAAGATAATCAAGCCTATTATGGTGCCGGCATATACATAACTGAAAGTGAGATTCTGCTCGACAGTATTTTCCTAAAAAATAATTATTCAAATAATGGCTATGGCGGAGGACTCTTTTGCGACAATGCGGATGCTACCATTGATGGGCTATACTTTGAGCTAAACAAGGCAAGGTTTGGTGGAGCTCTTTACATAGATGGATGCAACCCCATTATCCAGAACGTGAATATTTATGATAACACGGCCACATATGAAGGAGGGGGGATAGCCATTACTGAGGGGTCACCATTGCTTCATAATGTAATGATTGAAAATAACCAGGCCTATTATTATGGCGGGGGAATTAGTATTCAGGATGGATCAGGGCCTCTTTTGCTGGAATCTGTTATTTCCAATAACTTCGTGAGCTATAACTCAAATAAAGGAGGGGGTGTTTACTGCAGTGATAGCCAGCCCGTTTTTATTGACGGGGAGATCAGCGGCAATGACTCTGAAACCGGTGCCGGTGCTTATATCCTGAACAGCATGCCAGTTTTTACTGATGTTTCATTCGAAGGTAACGAAGCTGAGGATAACGGGGGTGCATTATATATTTCGGACGGATCGAATCCCTTCTTTTTTGAATGCGATCTTACCGGTAACACAGCCTCGGGTTCAGGTGGTGGAATCTATGCTGATGAAGGTACAGACATGTATCTTTCTGATTGCAATATCAGCGAGAACATTGCGGCAAACGGAGGGGGTATTGCTTTCTATAACCTTTCCACAGCTTCCTTCGATCCGGTCGACCGATGCAATATTTACCTGAATGAAGCTGTTTCCAACGGTTCAGATCTCTATTCATCCGGATGTGAAGTGATCAATGTAGTGGTTGATACATTTACCGTGATCCATCCTACAGACTATTTTGCTAATAAAATTGAAAATTTCGAATTTGATATCCTGAATTACACATTAGAGCAGGGGGCTTTTGATCTATATGTGAGTACAGAGGGCTCGGATGATAATTCAGGTATTACACCAGAAGAGCCATTGCTTACTGTTAAAAAAGCACTTAAGAAGATCCTGGCAGATACTATCGCCCCACACAGGATATTTCTGGAACAGGGTATTTATTCCCAGGCAACAACAGGTGAACAGTTTCCGCTGAATATCAGGCTTCACATGGAACTCCTCGGAAGCGGGAGCGGGCTGACTGTTCTTGACGGAGACAGCCTGCAGATCATGACCGCAGGCAACATAGACCATTTCCTGTTAAGCGGAATGTCATTGGTCAATGGTTATGCCAGTGAGGGCGGAGCGATATGGGCTTCCGGCAGTGGCATTACCTTTGAGGATGTTGAGATCAGCAACTGCCATGCATACAGGGGTGGAGGAGTATACCTTCTCGATGGATGTTCACTTGAACTTAGCAATGTAACAATACAGCACAATGAAGCAAGATATGGGGGTGCTTTTTATTGTAAAGGCAACAATTACATCACAGGCAATGATGCAGTGATAAAAGAGAACTACGCTACAAGCACTGCAGGAGGATTATACTTTTACAATAATGATGGTCTTGTAAGAAGTTTAAGAATATCTCATAATGAGTCAAAATTTGGTGGAGGTATTTATATGAGCAATTCCTCCCCTGAAATATTCAATGTTGTTATTGATAACAATATCAGCAGCAGAGGCTCAGGTATTTACTCAATAAGTAACAGCAACCCTGTTATAAAATATTCAACTATTGTTGACAAT
>CAZXWD010000153.1:0-5849 GCA_964644135.1 uncultured Bacteroidales bacterium
CCTTGCCCACTCCGAAAGCCTGATTACCGGTTATCCTGTATACCATATCATCGCCAATGGCGACGGCAGCAAGCGTTATTACTTTCATACCCTCAATGCATACAATACAGGGTTGTATATTGATGACGGATCGGAAGTGGTCAACCTGAATGACCTGCAAACCGATCCGAACCAAGCCATCGAATCAGCAATCGGTGATTGCATTTACAATCCCTTCCGTGACGAGCTTTTGGTATCTGAAAACTCGGAATTGGGAGTTATAAAAGTATACAGCGCCCTGGATGATACCTGGGTAAAGACCATTTCTCTTTATGAAAACGGCGCCCGGGTGAAATACCCCAGGGAAATGTTCCTATCACCGGATGGCAAACTGTATGTCATGGCCAATATGCGCAATGAGGGCGCTAATCCAAAGGTGTTTGTCATCGATGCCGTTTACGGGGATTATTCGTACGATCACACAACTGATGTGTATACCGTAGTTATGCCACAAGGTGTGGAAGGTGAGGTGTTCGAGTTTTATTCGGGCCACTTTTGTTACAATCCTTCAAACAAAAAAGTCTATGCCACCATACACCCCACAGAAACCACCTACGATCCCTACCATACGGTAACCAACAGTATGTTCGACTTTAACACGACCATTAACGATGCAGCCAACGGGGTGCTGATATGGTTTGATGAAACGGGCATGCAAATTGCCAATAACCTTGTGTTCCCGGGAAAGATCATTTGTCCTGACGATGGGAACCCAAACACTGTTTCACAATTTGATGGCAGGGTCTTCATCATAGGAAAGAAGTTTTACGCCTATGATGTGTCTGCGGAATCCTTTGTTCCCACCGATGGAATGGACCAGCCATTCAACGACATTACTTACAACAGATACATTGATACTCTATATGCTATCAGGGACATTGAGGATGAATGCCCCTCAGACCGCAGGGCAGGGGTTTTTAAGATCTACTATGATACGAATAACTCACTAGAGTTCGAGCGGCTTGATACCCCTTCTTCAGATGTATTTGTTGATGGTCAGGCCACCTGCATTTTTAACAATCCATATGACAACCTAATCTATATTCACAATAAGATCGATGACGATAAACTGGGCGGGACAAAAACCAGGCTGTACCGCTTCGACCCGGCAGCCGCAACATTCACACTGGATTACCAGGACCTGCAGAACACCAGTCATTATACCGAGCTGGACCATTGCAGTGACTATCATTTTTATTTTTACAACATCACAACCCCCTTTATTGATCCCTATGCCAACCAGATGTATCTGCCCGGCGGGGGCCACAGTTGCGTGAGCCGGGTGGGTTTCACCCCGCACGAGACCCTGCTGATTGATGAAGGGGATGGGAAATCGGCATGGATCTCCTTCCCAAGATTGGAAAGGGCCATGCTTCCCAATGGCGAGGTACTGGTAGATGATGTTATTGGAAAAGATGATGAAGGCAACGATTTAATTGAACCGGGCGGATACGAAGCCTTCACCAGCTATCTTGAAAACCTTCCGTTGAATGCAGAGGACATAGTGTATAACGAATATCAAGGCACTCAATGGCAAACAGGAGGAGACCTGCCGTATATATACAGCAACCTGGGGTACAAACTCACCCTGGCGTACGATGAGCCACACCCGATCAAATGGGTCCATCTTTATGGGGATGTGCTGGAGAGGGATTACAGCTTTGATATTTATGATTCGGAAGAAGGCAACTGGGTGGGATACTACAATTACCAGGAGCAGGATGCCTTTGTTGCGTTAGCTAACGTGCTGGATGAGCTTTACCTGATCAAGGCCCGGGACTGGACCTGCGTTTGGACGGTACCCTGCGGCGCCCAGCCGGGAAGTGAACCCGGATGCTGGTTCTGCAACGATAAGCAGCACAAGGTCAGATACGGTGATATGCTTGTTCTGTATACCGATACCGGCCAGTTGAATTTTCAATGGAATTATGCAGGCGCCATGTTGGGAGAGGATCCGACCCCGGCCCCTGAGTACTACACCTACACCGAGCTACCGGATTACACCGCCATCGTCGTAGAACTCGACAGCGCCGACCAGCCCTCGGAGATCGGCGCCTTTGCAGGAGATACCTGTATCGGGGCCAATACGGTACTGCCGGGAGATTCCGTTGTGGTGGTCCGCGCTTACCTGGATGGCCAATCATCTGACAGTGTGAGCTTTGAGCAATATTACGACAGCCTTAAAACAACAGGGGTCCGCCGGCATGATTACATGGTACAAAACCGGCAGAGCGGCCTGTGGGAGCGGCGCACCCTTAAGAGCCATGAACGGCAACCCTGCTTCTTTGTTTCTTTTAAAGAGAAGCCACAGAAAGAACCGGTTTTCCGGCATTCAGAAGCAGGTATCCATGTGTACCCAAACCCTTTCCACGGCAATACAACCATTGAGTACACGATAGCTGTACGATCAGAGGTATGCCTGCATGTTTACGATATGTGTGGAAGGCAGGTAAACACCCTGGTGGAGGGTCGGCAGGAGGCAGGGAAATACCAGGTTAATTATCCGGGGGCAGACTCCTTTGGTAATTCCCTGCAAGCCGGGGTCTACATACTGGGCCTGGTGGCCGGGGAAGAAAAGGCACAAAGTAAGCTTATCATCATGCGATAACATTAAAATGAGTGAATTAAAGACAATCATAGTGGCGATTCTATTTCTGGCACCGCTGGTGGCCAAATCACAGGTGCTTACGGTAAAGCAGGACGGATCGGGAGACTACACCACTATCCAGGATGCAGTGGATGCTGCCGGAACCGGTGATACGGTTCTGGTATGGCCCGGGACCTACCCGGAGAATGTAGCGATCGAAGAACAATCGTTGACCCTGGGCAGTTTAACCCTGACCACCGGGGATACTTCTTACATCAGCCAGACAGTGATCAATGGCACTGCCGGTGGCAGTTGTGTGAAGATCCTTTATTGTCCCCTGCATGTGGAAGTAGCAGGCTTTACCCTTACCAACGGAAGCGGTACCTGGACAAGCACTAAAGGAGGTGGTGTGTATGTTTTTGAATCTTTCGAAGTGCTTATCAGTAACTGCCACTTAGTAAATAATACAGAGTCAGCACGTGGTGGTGGAGCGTGCATTGAAGATTCTGATGCTGAAATACGGGATTGCCGGATAGAGGATAACATTGCCATATCAGGCGGAGGATTGTATATAGACCGAAGTGACGTTTACCTGGCCAACACTAATATTATACACAATCATTCCTTTTATTGGGGTGGAGGTATCCAAAGTATGTTAGGTGAAATTAATTTCGATACAATAAACAGGTGCAGCATCTATTTGAACACTTCAGCTTCGGGCACAGATATAAGGAAACACGGGGATATTCCCTTACATGTTGTTGTAGATACTTTCACTGTTCCGGAGCCGGACTATTACTACCTCTATTCATACGGATACGATGGCTTTCCGGCCGATGACATCACTTACGATATTTTACATGGGAAGATCAGCCAGGTTAGCCAGGCCCTGTATGTTGACACTGCCGGCAGCAACCAGAATGACGGGCTGAGCCCAGAAAGCCCGTTGCGCGACATCAGTTTTGCCCTGATGAAGATGGCCTCCGACAGCCTGTCGCCCGACACCATTCACCTGGCCAACGGGATTTACAGCCCCTCCCTGGGGGAGAAATTCCCGTTGAGCCTGAAAAGCTATGTGAGCATTAAGGGCCAGGACAGGGACTCTACTATACTGGATTGTGAACACAAAGCCATCCATCTGTATGGAAATGCCTTTTCCGATCATTTTGAGATCAGCCGGATGACCCTAAGGAATGGTAATGGTAATGTCAACTACAATATTGGCTTTGGGTCTTATATAATGGAAGCCAGCCGCCATTCCTCTTTCCGAGATATGTTGTTTACACAGAACAACGGTCGGTTGGCCAGTGGCAATATTATGAATTCCAATGGGTTCACCGTTGAAAATGCAGAATTCAGGGAAAATGTCGGTCCGGCCCTAAGAACAGGCCACGGCCATGGCCTGTATATTTTTTATGACACCATACATATCATCAACTGTATTTTCAGTGATAACTATCCGGATGACACCATAGAAGAAGGCGGTACGGGAGGTGGGGCACGAGTTTTCGGTCAGTATTTATTTCCGGGGCTGGGCACATGCAATTTCTATAACTGCCTGTTCACGGGCAACCATACCAAATATGGGAATGGATCGGGCAGCAATGCCCTTGGCATAATAAATTCAGCAACGGGCAACCTGATCAATTGCACCGTTGGCGATCAGACATCCGGCAATCCCCATGGTGCGAATATTGGCGTCACGACCAACTCAACGCTGAACATCTATAATTCCATTATGTACAACAACGAGCCCGAGGAGATCTATATGTACTCCAGCATGGGAGAGCCCTGTTCTTTAACCATTCACAACTCACTGCTGCAGGGTGGCCAAAACGGTATCCTGTTAAGCGGCATCACCTACCTGGATTACTCCCCCACCAACCTCAATACCGATCCTCTATGGGATACAACCAGTCTTCACCCGTACAGCCTGTCCCCCGGTTCGCCCTGTATTGATGCAGGCACATTAGCCCTGCCGGATGGTATTACCTTGCCGGAGCATGACCTGGCCGGGAATCCGCGTGTATATAACGGCTATGTAGATATGGGAGCATACGAGTTTGGCCCCTGGGTGGGAACCGACTTCTATGAATCTCAAAAAGTGGCACGCGGCGAATTAACAGCCTACCCAAACCCCTTCAGCCATTCGATACGGATAACCTATGTAACAAAAGAGACAGGCCATATAGTGATCAGTATCCATAATGTGGAAGGAAAGCTCCTGCACCGTGTCATGGATACCCACCAGCTTGCCGGAAAAGGGGAATTTTCATGGGATGGATCTCTCCCCACAGGCCAATTACCATCAGGAACTTACATTTTGAACCTGACGGTCAACCAAAAGGCCATTGCGAACGTTAAGGTAGTAAAGAGGTAAAGAGAAACGGACTGCTTGTTTTTTATTTTTTGCCACGAATGCGCGAATAGCATTAGTGGCTTAAAGAATTCTTCCTCTGTTTTAGATGAGATGTAGGTTTTTGTTTTGCAAATAATTAATGGATTAAAACTGCTTATAGAACAATCCTCTTGTAATTCAATTTCAATTCCCCGAAATTCACTATAAGGGCCAGCTTATTGCCCGACACTTTTAAATAGTTGATCGCCTGAGCGATAAATTCATCTGCTATTCCCGATACGGCTTTTACTTCAAGGATAATTTCATCAAATACAACAAAGTCAGCATAGTATTTATGCGGAAGGATGATGCCTTTATAGTTAACAATGTACTCTTTTTCTCTCTGGTAAGTAATGCCGGCTAATCCAAACTCATATTCAAGTGCGTCTTTATAAACAATTTCGAGGAAACCCGGCCCAAGATTGTTATGCACTTCAAAACATTTGCCTATGATGTCGTAGCTTTCCTGTTTGTATAATAGGTCTGTCATTGATATGTTAAATGATTATTGTAATTATAAGCAAGATTAAAGATCATAAAAAATCATGATTATCAAGCAATGAATTCAGAAATAATATTCGAACTCCATTCGTGCATTGGTGGCTTTTAATTATTATCCGGTCTGTGGCAGATTGCTTGTTTTTTATTTTTTGCCACGAATGCACTAATATCATTCGAACTCCATTCGTGCATTAGTGGCTTTTAATTATTATCCGGTCTGTGGCAGGTTGCTTGTTTTATTTTTTGCCACGAATGCACTAATACTATTCGGACTCCATTCGTGCATTAGGGTTTATGTTTTTTGTTGAAGACAGAAAGTGCAAA
>CAZXWD010000154.1:0-5828 GCA_964644135.1 uncultured Bacteroidales bacterium
CCGGAAGAGCCGTCGCCGGTGGGTTCATCGGTTACCAACCACCAGGAAGGAACCGGGTAGCCGTCGTTATCGGTTTTGGTGCTGATGAGGTTCATGTTCCACCAGTCGTTGGTACCGGCGTCATCATTGGTTGTGCCCACAAAATCCCAGGCTGTGGTCAACCCGCTTGTAGCTGTGTTGGTGAAAGTGGCAATATCTTTCATCTGGGCGCTGGTTTTTCCGGTGCCGCCCTCGCTGCCGGAAAGCCCCGAAGTTTGGGTATCCCAGAAGCAGTTGGTTACTGCAACATTGCCATCAACCAGTCCGCCGCCGCCGGTTGTTGCCGATACCGAACCTGTTGCATAACAATTTTGGATCGTCTCCAGATTGGCGCCTGCCAGACCACCGACATATTCTTCGCCGTTTACAGCAGCTCTGGAACCGCAGTTTTGGATGGTTGCGCCCAGCAGGTTATATCCAACCAGTCCACCGACAAAGTTATTGCCGGTAACCGAGCCGCTGGTAAAACACATATCGATTACGGTTGAGCTTCCGCTTGTTTTGCCGGCAAGTGCGCCTGTGTAATCATTGCCCGTGATATTTGCACTGGTCACTCCAAGGTTTTTGATTTCTCCGTCTTCAACATAACCAAACAAACCAACATAGTCGGTGCCACTTTGGTTAATGGTAAGGTTGCTGATTATGCTTCCCTGCCCGTTATACGAACCGGTAAATTTTGTGCTACTGTTTCCGATGGGAGAAACCCCGCCTGCAGTTGCGTCGATATCCGCGGTTTGAATGAAGTAAGCGCCCCAATCTGCTGAAGTACCCGACAATTCTACGAGATCGGCCAGGTCAGCAATCTGGTAAGGATCTTCGGATGTTCCGCTTCCGCCGCTGTAGGTTCCTGCCTGCACAAGCATGACCGGTATGAGCAAAATGATCAATACCGTTAATCTGATTAAAATAAGGTTGTTTTTTCTCATAATTATTCTTTTTTGGTTTTCTCTAATTATTTTTCATCTTATTTTATCGGTTGAAATAATCCTGAATTCATTGTAATTAATTTGATTATTCTTCTCTTCAATATTGATGATGGTGTGCTGGCCTACAAAGTTTTTCAGCCATAAAATAAAATGATCAACTGCACTGCCCTGTCCCGAAACAACTACTTCAATCCTGCCGATGGCTTGTTTTTCAACATATCCTGACAGCTTATTCATCACCGCCTTCCGGTATATTTCAAATACATAACTGATCTCTGTATTTAAATGTCCCCTTAGTTGGATTTTTAAAACTTCTTTACGGGCAGTGTTTTTTGCTTTTGCCAAGTTTCTTAAAGGTTGCAATTAACAAGGTGAAATTATGGAAGCATGCAGTCGGAAAGCAAATTTTGGGCCTGGACAAAGGCTGGACATTTTCCTCAAGTGAGCCACAAAGGAAAAAGTGAACCGATCACTCGGAAACTGTTGGTTCATTGTTCAATCGAACTTCCAAGTGATCGGGTCACCGGGTTTAAAACCTGCTCATAAACTCAGGCATCTCTGTTTCGGAAGGGATATCCATTTTTTTTCGTAAGCGGTGCCGGCTTTTTTGCACGGCAGAAGGGGTAACATTCAGCATTTTTGCAATTTCTTTTGTTCCCAGGTTGATGCGGTAATATGCGCAAAGCTTAAGTTCATTCTGGCTTAACAGAGGATATTTTTGCTGCAAATTTTGAAAGAAACCGGGATTGACCTCTTCAAAGTGAAGTTTAAATTGCTCCCATTCTTTATCAATGCTTATGTTTTCTTTAACAATTTGGTTTACTTTAACAAAACAATGGTGAAAATCGGTGGGTTGTTTTTCCTTCATTTTCTGAAGCTCATTGATGATATTGGTCATCGCTTCATTCTTATTGATCGCATGCAAGATCCTGGATGAAAGTTCCCTGTTTTTATGTTCCAGTTTTTCAGTTTGCAATTTGTTGATCTCCTGCTCGGCAAAAAGCTGGTCTTCCAGCCTTGCTTTTTCAAGCTCCCTGACTTTGCTTTCTTTTTTAAACAGTTGGGTTTTCTGTTTAAGTGTTTTGTTTTTTAAACGATAGAAATAGTAAAGCAGGATTGCAATAAGAAAAAGGGCTGCCGTACCAACGATAAACAATAAAATAGTGCGATCTTGTATTTCCAGGTCTTGCCGGAGTATGCGGTTCTCTTTTTCCTTTTTTTCGGTTTCGAAACGAGCTTCCATTTCAGCAATCTGCCTCGATTTTTCTTCGTTGAACATGCTGTCTTTGACAGCAACATATTTTTTGTAAGCTGCCAGTGCAGAATCATACTGGCGGGTGTGTTCGTATATCTTGTAAAGCTTTTCATAGTTTTTCAACAGATAAGATTTATTCCCTGAGAGCTTCGACTCCTGTATACCCAATCCGGAAAAATAGAGGGCGCTGTCGGCTTTTTCCAGTTTCAGGTATATTTCGGCAATATTCGCACAGGTATTGGCGTATCCAATGGAATAGCCGAGACGATTGGCTATTTTAAGCGAGGCAAGGTAACCGGCCAAAGCCTCCCGGTGACGGCCCAGCTTAAACAATGCAAAACCCATGTTGTTGTAATTGCCGCTGATCCCCATGCTGTCATTCAGGCTTTGATGAATCTCTTTTATCTCCTGGAAAGTCTGCAGGGCCTCTTCGTAATTCTCTTCTTCCAGTTGTATCAAACCCCGGTTATTCAGTGAAAGATACATCAATTCATTGTTGTTTGATTTATTGCTTAAATCAAGGGCCTCCCTGAGATAGCTCTTTGCTTTCTCAATTTCACCCATATCCCAGTATAGTACGATGAGATTGTTTAAAGCCGTGATATATAAATCTTCAATGGATGTATCCCCAGGAAATTTTTGCCGTTGTGCTTCAAGCATCCGCATGCATTCCTGGAACATTTCAAGGGATTTTTCCACCTCCCCCATCGACTGATATAAGTTTCCGGCATTGTTGTACATTGTATGGAGCCTGGTCCGGAACTCAGCACTGTCAGGGTATTCCTCAAGAATATATTTAACGGATTCAATACCTTCAAGCAAATATGCCATGGCTGCTTTGTTGTTTCCCAGGTAGTAGTTGATAATAGACAATCCGTTTAACGTTTTGGTTATTTGAAGCAAATCCCCCATTGCAATAGCTTGCTTATGAGCTTCTGTCACAAGACGGAGACTGATATTGGGATCCTTCAGGCTGTATTCCCTGCTAAGCTCCATGAGGGCAGAGATTTTTTCTTCATTATTATAATGGCTTACCAATTCAAGCAGGCTGTCAATAGTTTCTGATGTATTGTTATTGTCGCTGATAATTTGTTGCTGAGTGCTTTCTATAAAATTACGAGGAGAAATTACATCCCCTTTTGTGTTGGTGATCAGAGATGTGAACAAAATGAACATTGCCAGCCCCGGAGCAATTTTTTTCATTTTAGCCGATTTGCTGTAACCGATAATAAATAAACATACGGCGAAAATATGAAAAAACCGGTATGGCATCATTGTAATAAATCGTCCTATATCATGTAATTTCGATCAATCGGGCAAACGCTTTTTCTTTTTCTGATAAACTTTATAGGCCCCGCATACGCCATCCGGTCCAGGTAAGAGAAGCAAGCCACTAGCTATGCCGGCTTGTCCATTTTAGTGCGGCAGGTTTAATATGACAGGCATCATTCGCGCATCAGTGGCTTAAAAAAAATGTGATTAAAAGAAAAACAAAGAAGCCACTTTCCACTCAAACCAATATCTTTGAAAAAATAACCGGATATTTTCCAGGGCAAAAAACTTTTTCATATGTCAAAGAAAAGATCATCCCATCAACACGATTCTCCTGAAAAGTATATCCGCACACGCACACGAAACCTTCCAATCCACGAATGTTACATCAACCCCGGCTGGGATGAGGGTGGCATGGCCTTGATAATAGTGTCGCGCATGCATAAAACGGGTAACCTGACATTTGGTTCGTACCAGGTAGACCTTTACTGCCTGGGGGTGAAAGACACATTCTGGAGATTCAATGTACTGCCCGACGACCTGGAATATATAAAAGATCAGTACGCCGGTTTTACCGCCACAGGTGAACCGCTCATCCAGGCGGATTATGCACTCGTACACAATATCATATACGGCGCTGAGGCTTATGCTGATGAACTGGGTTTCAAACCGCATAAAGACTTTGCTTTAACCCAATACATCCTGGAAGAAGATGATGATAAGGTGGAATATATCGAGATTGAATTTGGAATGAACGGTCGCCCGGCCGTGATGCTGGGAATGGAGCGATATCCGCCGGGTGTTTTCAACATACTGGACCGCAGTGCAGGACCGGGAAACTACTATGTTATAGGCGAGGACGAGAATGTTATCAAAGGACCGGATACTGAGGATGATACAGACACAGAAGAAGAGGCTGCAGACAATCAGGGTCAGCCAAAGCCCATGAACCAGGATATGATGAACCTGACCCAGGAACGTTTGATGAATTTTCTCGGGGAGCAGAACTTTGAAAGTTTCGAAGATGTGGAGGAATTTCTGGAAAAGAATTTAACGGGTAAGAAAATTGATGAAATAATCCCGCCGAAAAAAGGCCGGAGGTCCAATGCAGACAAAGCTGACGACCTGATGTATGAAGCATATCAAAGTGAGCCGGAAGATGGAATAAATCTGGCGGAACAGGCGCTGGAACTCGACCCCGATAATTCAAGAGCCTATAATTATCTCGCACAAACCGAAACTGTTCCCGCTAAAGCCTATGTCCTGTTTGAAAAGGCTGCCCTGACCGAAGAGAAGAAGCTTGGCAAGGACTTTTTCAAGGAGAATGCAGGACATTTCTGGGTGATGACTGAGACCCGCCCTTACATGACTGCCCTTGCCGGTATGGCCGGATGCCTTACATCTATGGAAAAAACAGGGAAAGCAATAGAAATTTACAAGAAACTGTTGAAACTTAATCCATCCGACAACCAAGGTGTCAGGTATGAATTGTCGGGACTGTACCTTAAGAACAAAAAATTCGAATCCTATAAAGCTCTTTACGGTAAGTATGAAGATGATTGTGCAGCACCCTGGTTATACAATCACGCCTACTATTTATACATGACCGAAGGCAAGGGAAGTGGGTTTACTAAGGCCCTTGAGAAAGCATATGATGCCAATCCGCATTTCATCAATGCACTTGCAGGGAAAGAGGAATTAACCGATTTGCCCGTTGAGATGGTAGTGCTCGGCAGTCTCGAAGAGGCGGCACTTTATTTACTTCAGCATGGCCCTATGTGGCTCGAAAACAAAGAGCTGTTTCTCTCAGTGCTGGATTTCGAGAGAAAAAAGAAATAGCTGATAATTACCGGGGTTTTTTAAGCCACGAATGCACGAATTGAGTTCAAAGCTGGCTTTTTCGATTAAAGAGAATGTTGCACAAAATTTGTAAAGGGCCATTTAATGAAGCTATGCTTTAATTAATTTGCAAAATTGTTACAATTAAATTTGCACAATTAAGGTTAATTTGCTTAACTTTGTATCTAATTATTTGAATCGTGCTCTTGGCAAAGTATTCTCAATTTCCTATAAAATAGCGAGGATGCCAAACCAGGAGCATTTTTTTTATCCCCAATGAATAAGAAGAAGACAGCAATTTTGGTTGACGGTGGTTTTTTCTTGAAAAGATACCGCGCAATAAACAGAGTCAGAAAGCCCGACCCGGTCAAAACCGCAAATGATCTTTGGGAGATGTGCCTAAGGCATCTCACCCAGGCCAAAGGAGAAATCTATGACCTTTACAGGATCTTCTATTATGATTGTTTACCTTATGATAAGAAACAACATAATCCAAT
>CAZXWD010000155.1:0-5828 GCA_964644135.1 uncultured Bacteroidales bacterium
AGTAGACCAGTTGAGGGATATCTTCTCCCCCGGTAAATAATCAATCAGCCCCCCGTGCAACCGGGCCCGGGGGTATTATATTTGTAAAAGCTACCGGTGAGTACATTGATAAATTGATGCAGATTGGAAATTTGAAATAGCTGGTATTTGTTAGCTTTTGGCCTTTAGCTGATGGCTCAGGGTGGAAGACGAAATGGAACCACGCTTAGGTATCGTAAGTAAAATCAATTATGGATCAAACATCTATCAGCAAAAAGCCAATAGCCAAAAGCTGATCAAACAAAGAAAGTGGAACATTTAGAGAAAAAAACAATATGAAGCGTGTTATTGATACCGAAAAAGTGCCCATTAAAATGTGGCTCGACGAGATGGAGGACGAGGCGCTGGCACAGGCGAAGAACCTGGCCAACCTGCCCTTTACTTACAGGCATGTTGCCATTATGCCCGACAGCCATGTTGGCTACGGTATGCCGATTGGGGCAGTGCTGGCTGCAGAAGGGGCGGTTATCCCCAATGCAGTAGGTGTGGATATCGGATGTGGCATGTGTGCATTGAAGACTGATCTGAAAGAGATAAAGATCAAGAAGCTGAAGAAGATCATGGGCATCGCAAGGGAGTTGATCCCGGTAGGCTTCAACCATCACAAAAAAGCACAGGACGAAGAGTTGATGCCTTCGCAACCGTTTGAGGATATGCATGTTGTGAGCAGACAGTATAAGGCGGCATTGAAGCAGGTAGGAACGTTGGGAAGCGGTAATCACTTCGTTGAGATACAGAAAGGCTCCGACGGGTTTATCTGGATAATGATACACTCGGGAAGCAGGAACATAGGGTTGCAGGTGGCCAACCACTACAATAACATCGCTAAAAAGCTGAACGAAAGGTATCACTCGGTGGTCGGGCCATGGATGCAGCTTGCGTTCCTGCCCATCGAAACAAAGGAAGCGAAGGACTACCTGGCAGAAATGCAATACTGTGTTGACTTTGCCCTGGCCAACAGGAAGCTGATGATGGACAGGATGATAGAGGCCGTTACCGATGCGGTTGGAAGTTTCGGGCATGATGAGATGATCAACAAGTCGCACAACTTTGCGGCGTGGGAGCACCACTTTGGCAAGAATGTCCTGGTCCACCGAAAGGGCGCCACAAAAGCCTACAACGGAGAGCCCGGGATGATCCCGGGATCGCAGGGGACGAAGTCGTACATAGTGGTGGGGAAAGGGAATGAAGAGAGCTTCAAGTCCTGTTCCCATGGGGCAGGCAGGAAAATGGGAAGGAGGCAGGCACAGAGAAAGCTTGACCTGAAAAGGGAGATCGACTTCCTCGACAGGCAGAAGATCGTCCACGGAATAAGCAAGCAGCGCGACCTTGATGAAGCAGCCAGCGCTTACAAGGATATCGGCGAGGTGATGAAGAACCAGAAAGACCTGGTGGATATCATGGTGGAGCTGCAGCCGCTGGCGGTTTTGAAAGGTTGAGGAATAGCCCACTCCTTAATTCTCCCTCCGGACGGGGAGAGGCCGGGAGGAGGGCTGAGGAAAAAGGAGGGGGTTGTATCGAATATCGTGAAATGAAAACTATAAAGAAAGGAGTATATATGATTGAAAGTAAAAAGAACAAACAAAAGGAGGTCGGGAGAGTCTAGGAAAGTCCTGGGCTTGGCTATATAAGTAAGATCCCGATCCAGCCGGTCGGGATTTTTTTTGCCCTGCGGCTAGCTGATCACAGAATTGATTTATGGGCCCGGTTTATGGGCCCGGAACAATGGCAGGTGCTGTTATCAGCACTGCTGAACAGGAAAGAGTTTGAAAAAGCTGAGAAGCTGATCGAGTTTGTCCTTGGTTTCAAGGACGCCGACCTTGCCAGGGTATATCATCTTGTAGGTGTGCAGTGCGAATTTCAGCACCAGTACGACAAAGCAATTCAATACTATGAAGATGCTTTGCTTGAGGCCTACAACGAAGAGATCACCAGCGCCCTGGAGGGAGAGATCAAGAGGGTCAAAGCCAAGCAGAAGATCAGGAAGAAGACTTCTCCCGGGAAGAGGAAAAGCAAGTAAGCCGCAGTGGCTGCTTGCTTTTTTTGATATTAAAAGACTAGGATATTTGACCTATTTATAAGTCTGATTTTGTAAGATATTTATGATAAAATCCTATCAATAATTGCTCCAATATACCCGCTTTCACCCATAGATGAAGCGTGCTGACCAATCTCAAAAATATTTATAGAATTACAGAAGTCAATTAATTCCTCATAGTTTTTCGGGGCATTTTTCCACCTTATAATCCCTGTTTTAGATAGCTTATTGGGTGATAATATCATTGAGTTCAGAATGATGCCTTTCACATCTTTCGAGCCTTCTATCTCTTTGATCTTTTTATGTAATTGTATTTTATCGCTGTCAAACCCTTCATCCTCATTGCGTAAACCATGCGGATCGATGAATGTGAGATATTGTTTGTTTTCTTTCTTTATCCAGAACAGAAAATCGGGATAAAATCCACCGGCAGTGGAAAAATAGAAACCTATTCCCCGGTTTCTGCCAGCGTTTCGCAGCAAATAAAACTCATAGCCGTGGTAGTTCCCTTTCTTTCTTTCGTTTCGAATATGTGTCTGTAGATGGTTTACAAAATCTGATTCCCCTTTATTAACTCCTTTTGGAATGATAGAATCTATTGTAACATTTCCTGGTTGCATTTCACTATCGGCCAGTAAAGGTTGATAGAGATGAAAATCAAACCAGGCTGCATTCAAAATATTTATCCCTTCTTGCTGCTCTCTAAGGATATCCGGAAAATCCTCAGCTTCAATGGTTTTTTTAAGCTCTTCAAGTATTTGTTTAATATTTTGCAGAGGACGCCCCTCGTCATCAGTGGTTACTATTTCAACCTCATAATCGATATCATTCAGTAATGGATCATCATTTTTAAGATGATTACTCTTCAAATGCTTGCCCACATAGATCCGCTGATGGTTCTTGTAAAACTTTTCAACGTAATTGCAAAAGAGGCTGACAGCCAGTTTCTCAATCTTCTGAATATCCTTCATCCCTTTTATCTCAGGCTTTTCATCCAAAAAGATATCATACTTCATATCTTTCAGTATTCCTCTCAGCTTCTCTTTTCTGACAACCAGGTTATAGTACTGCTTCAAATGCTTATAATCAAGCAATCTCAAATAGATCTTATCAAAGTTTATGAATTCAATGTATTCTGAAAGATCACAGTTGGGATCATCGTTATAATTAGCAACCAACTGATTGTTGGCAGTGACCAAAAGACGCTGTGTTCTGTAATTCAACTCAATCGAAATATTTTGATCTGCGGACAATTCGATGGTTCGCTGCTCATTGAATGGTGGTATGTCTGATTTCGGGGCAAGAGTTATGAGCTTGAGGTCGTTTATCTCCTTATTTCCCTTTTTGAATTGCTTAACCGGAACAGTATAGGGTTCTTTCTGCACTTTGATACCTTCTTTTTCCAGGTCATTTTTAAACCGGGCCATGTAATCAGCGTTCAATCCGAAAACGTTCAGAGTCTCTATGATCCTGATATTTGCCGGGCCGTCACCTTCAGTTCGTTTTAAAGACCACTCCTTGCCTTTCAACCTCACACCACGACCAAAAAGCTGGATGATCTGGGAGCCTTCAGCCCTGCCAAAATTGATCAGCCCGATGGATGAAACCCGGTAACTGTTCCACCCTTCAATGAATTTCCTGGCACCAATCAGGATATTGACCGGTTTCGGGGTTTTCGAAGGCAACGAATCAAACAAGGAGTCATTCTGGTCGTCGGTTTCAAAGCGGTAATCATCCTTCAGGCTTGTTTTAAATGTACTGGTAACACCTATGTTGATCAACCCGAAATAGAAGCTGGATGAATTTACCTTAAGTGCAATCTCACCGGGAGCATTCCGGATTGTGCTCAATTCTATTTTCCCGCTTGACTCTGCATTAAATACCAGTTTTAAGATCAGTTGATAGAGTTCATCAGGGTTATTATTGATCTTACCGGATATGTAATCATATTTATACCTGAAATCGTCAGCGAAAAGCGTCTGTTTTTCAAGAATCTCTTTCAGGTATTTTATGTGAACATCTCTCCTGACAAGAAAATCATTGAAAAACCTGACCAGCAATTTCACATCACTGATAGTCATTTCATTTTCCTGTTTTTCTCCTTTGGCGGTTGCTTTCGGATTAACGGTATGACCTACGAAGATCAACAAGGGGTTCTCGATCTGGTACTCCTCCGCTACTTCAGGATGTAAAGAAAAGTATAGTTTTTGCTGGACAAAAAGAAGCAGGTTGTGAAGCAGGTATTTATGACGCTGCCCTTCGTTTTGCAAGCCTCGGTTATCTGAAATATTGTGTATCCAGTAATCTTTGCCGTATCCATCGCGATAAAAATGGCGGTACGAATAATCAAAAATAATGGACCGCGAATAATCGTTTTTCAGATCCTGGTTACTGATCTGTCCGAAGGTGGCTGAATATTCAAATGTAAAACCCTTGTAGCCCAGTTTTTCCCTGATGCCCCTCCATACACCCTCTTCCTTGTCGTTGCCTTTATGCCCCTCGTCAACAAATACCACATTTTTATCCTGGAATTCATCCACACTCACGGTTTCTACCCCCTGTTGTTCCCTTATTTTATAGATGTCGATAACCTTTACATGGCTTCCTGTTTTGTTGTTGAGGTAATAGTCCGCATCAATCCCGCTTAAATTAAGGTCATCAAGATGTTGCTTCGACATTTGTTCACTGGGTGTGAGCAGTATCAGGTGATTGAATTCCTTGTTGTAGTGCTGGTATTGAAGAATATTGAAATGAAGGATGAACGTTTTTCCTGATCCTGTGGCATTCCAGTAGGCAATGAGGTTCAGGTTTTCTTTCGTATAATCCAACACCTTTTTCTTATCCCTGATGTCGTGTTTTTGGTAGTGATCCTTCCTGTATTGATTCAGGTTTTCTAAGAATTCGAAGCGGTTCGAAAAATACTGATGCAGGAAAAACTCAGTAAACAACAGGGAAAAATACTGGTAATATTTCAGATTGATCTTAGGGTTGCGACGGCGGTTGATGACCGAAAGGTGTTGAATGATATTGTCATCGTATGATTTGAGATCAGGAAAAGGGAACTTGATATTGTTTTCTGCAAGGAAGGTATAAAAGATGGATTTTTCCCCGGTGTCGGCCTTCAGTTCACTCTCAGAAAACCTGTTTTTGAGTTTATCAAAACCGGTGAATCCGAACTGATCCAGGATATAATTGAATAATATAAGCTGTCCGGTCATTCTTTTTCAATGATTTTTGCCAGTTGTTCTTTAAGTTCTTTTTTATCAGGCAGATAGAGCTGGTAGGTGGAAATAAAAAGTTGGGAGCTGATGTTGCCTGTGGCATATTCAACCAGGATGTTATCTTTTGTGGCTGCCAGGACCACCCCGATGGGTTTATTATCACCTTCCCCATTCTGTTCTTTTTCAAAATAATTCAGGTAAAGGTTCATCTGCCCGATATCCCTGTGGGAAGCTTCACCCACCTTCAAATCAATAAGAACAAAACATTTCAGCAGGTGATTGTAAAAAACCAGGTCTACCTTGAAGTGCTTGTTACCAAGGGTGATGCGTTGCTGCCGTCCGATAAATGCAAATCCTTTTCCCAGCTCCAGCAGAAATTGCTGGAGGTGGTCGAGCAGGGCTTTTTCCAGGTCGGTTTCGTGGTATAGCCCTTTTTCAGGCAGGTTTAAGAATTCGAACACATAAGGCTGCCTGATGATATCTCCGGGTTTCTGGATCTGCTGACCCTTTCTGGCCAGGGCAAGTACCCC
>CAZXWD010000156.1:0-5819 GCA_964644135.1 uncultured Bacteroidales bacterium
ATAATACCCCTCCCTGTCAAGCAAATGATCCAGGTTCGCTATTCCGTAGGCTACGATGGCCGTCACAATCGCGGTGTGCTCCTGGTACTCCCGGATGCTCTTGTTGTAAAGGTCGCGCTCGGTGTGCCAAATCTCACGGTAGCTGAAGTTATATCCTTCAGGGTCTGCGGTGCTGAACCCTATGGTGGGCACTCCCTTTACGGCAAACGGGCCGCTGTCGGTGCCCCAGGCTTTCTCCGGCCTTTTGCGGGGTTTTCTTTCCTTTATTTCGAACGGGAAACCGGGGTTGATATCGTTTATTGGGGCGCAGATCTTCTCAAAGTCTTCGCGCATGGCTTCTGGTACGCTCACTCCCGCAGGTACGGTGGGTCCTCCGTCGCGGTTGATCATGTTTGAGATCTTGTCGAGCTTCTCTTCGTTCCTCTCTATCCAGCTTGTGGAGCCAAGCAGTCCAAACTCTTCGGCAGCCCACAGGGTTACCAGGATGGTGCGCTTCGGTTTGCCTCCGGCCTCCATGATCAGCCGTGCAGCCTCCATCATGGGGGTTACGCCCGATCCGTTGTCAACTCCGCCGGTGGCTACATCGTAGGCATCGAGATGGGCGCTAAGGATCACATACTCATCGGGGTATTCGGTTCCGGGGATTATGCCTATCACGTTGTGGTACTTGATGGGGCCCATTTTCCAGTGGTTGCGGATGTCGAACTCCAACTGGAAATACCTCCGTTCTTCGGCCATCTGCCGGATAACCTCATACTGGTGCTCGTCGAGCTTGATGTCGGGCACCTTCGGGAGGTCGTCCCAGCTCATGCCGGGGAGGTTCTTCCGGTCGTACATGACCCTTATGGGCACCTTCGACTTCTGGATGATACCGAGGATCCCTGCTTCCACCATCTCTTTATAGAAGATGGCGGGCTCGTCGTTCAGTGGCAGCAATTCCTTTTCGGGCAGGTTCTTGTCGCGGTTCTCCCAGTTCTCCCGCCTGATCCTGTAGTTTTCCCTCTCTATTTCGGCATTGGCCACCTTGATGGAATCGCGGATGCTGTCGGCCTGGGCCGAGATGTCGATGGGATAGCCTTCATTCTCACCTTCCACCAGCACCCAGGCGCCATTCAGCCTTCCTTTCATACGGTCGAACTCCTGCTGGGTGCGTGGCTCTATCAGCACGTGGCCCCTCTGCACGCCTTTGGTCCCTGCTGTGTAAGAGGGTGTGGCAAAGTGCAGTACCATGCCATTTTCGGCTATAAGCCTGCCGAACCAGGGCCCACGGTTGAAGCCTACAGGTACTTCACCGGCTTCGTCCATTTCAACCTCCATGCCCCACTCCCTGAACTTGTGTGCTGCCCATTCTGCGGCATTCTCATAGGCGTCGGAGCCTACCAGCCTCCCGCCGAAACGGTTGCTGAGGATATCGAGGTGATCCATGGTGCGGTTGTCGGTGGTACCGATCTCAATTATCTTTTCAACAACGGGACCGGTCTGTGCAGTGCTTTCGGCCGAAGGCCAGAATATTACAGCAAGTAGAAGGATTAATAGTCTTTTCACGGCAGAGATTTTTAATTAATGGTTTTCAAATATCGATATTTTATTTCTCACAGATCCCACAGATCTTATACAATTCCACAGATTATTTCCCGCTTTGCGAAGAGGTTTCACGCAGAATACGCAGAGCGGAGCAGAGCAACGCAGAGAAGACAAAAGTTAATAGAATACAGATTAATTCAAAATTCATAGTTCATAATTTCTCTCAAAACTCAACTCTTATCCGCTTTGCGATTAGCGCTTAGCGCATACCTCGTATGTGGTCTGGTTTTTGCTTGATACCAGTAAATTACTGTTCCCGGATATTATGGCCAAACCAACAGACCGCTCTTTATGGAACAGAAAAAAATGATCACTTTTTGTCACAAAACCGGGTCACTGCCGACTCACTAATAAAGCGGCTCCTTGGACAGGTTCGAGGAAATATATGCTGAATACTACCACATAATGTACGGTACCGCCAGGAAAATGATCGGCGATACAGACGACGTGGACGACATTGTTCAGGAGGTGTTCCTTCAGTTCTTTAACAATCTCAGGAACGGCATGGTGATCATGCATCCGAAAAGTTGGCTCTACAAGGTTACCCTGAATAAAAGCGTCGATCATATCAGGAGGAGAAAAAGGTTCCTGAACCTCGGGGAAGCAAAGGAAAAGGCTTCTGTTGAAAACCCTGCTGAAGAGATGCACTACAAGGCTATTCATGCTGCTGTTCAAAAGCTAAAACCCAGAGAAAGGATGCTGGTTGTACTTTACAGCGAAGACCTATCATACAGGGAGATCGCCGATGCTTCAGGGATCAAGTTTACATCTGTGGGCAAAATGTTATCAAGGACATTGAAAAAACTCGAAAAAGAAATGAAAAACCAGGGCTATGAAATGTATTAGTGACGAACTGATCCAGAAATTTACAGACGGTGAAACCAATCCAAAAGAGAATGCTGTCATCCGCAGCCATCTCGCACATTGCAATAGCTGCACAAAAAAAGTGGAACTCCGTAAAGAGCTCTCTGCAGGGGTAAAAAGGGCTGTCAACCTTCTTGCTAAAGAAGTGGCCCCTTCCCTTGCTCCGGTCTTTGAAAAGGAAACGCCCATTAAAAAGGCCGTTTCAACAAGAAAGATATTCTATGGCATTGCCGCGGCCTGTGCGATCATTGCCATCCTTGTTTTTGTGCCTTTCGGAAATAATGGTGTTAAGCAAGGAAGCCTGATATTCGAGAACGTGCAGCGGGATTACGATGCCAACAAAACCTTTACCCAGCAGGAAATGGTAATACAGATCACTGATCCTCAGGGAACCGTGAATGAATTTATAATCGAATAAAGAAATCAAGTCATGAAAAGAATCAGCCTTATATCCATCTTCACCTTTATTATCCTGTCGCTCTCCTCACAGGATCTGATCGATATTTATAAAAGCGGACCGGTAGAACTGATCCCCGATAAATCTTACGCAACAGGGAATGATTGGGACAAGGTGTTTGAGACCTACTGGGATACCCTTTACGGACAGCCGATGGGCAATCGTAAATCATTGCAGGTGCTGCCCGACGGAAGGGTAGTGGTCAACCATACTTACCGGAATTTCTACACAATGTTCAACCCTGATGGCAGTTTTGAAAAGGAGTTCGGAGTTAAGAACAGCAAGGGAAAGCGTTTCCAGAAAACTGAAAAAATAGTAGGTGTGCTCGACAACAACATCTTCGTTTCCGCACTCGACAATGTGGGGAACATGGTATGCTTCGATCTTGATGGTAACTATGACAAGACTCTTAAGCTCGATTACATGGCACGCCAGGTGGTAACCCTTCCCGGTAACAGGATAGCCCTGGTCGGGTGGGTGATATGGAGCGACCGCTTCAGGGATTTCGTGGCCATAGCGGATTATGAAACCAATGAACAAAAGATCATATGGGACCAGTTTACCGACAGGTGTGCCACAAATGACCGCTGCAAGCTTTTCAATTACAGCTACAACTTTAAGGAAAAGGGTTCAATCTCATTCAATACCATGCCCTGGCAAAAGTCGACAGGTATGACCTCCCCGCCCCGGATTGCAGCTATCGGCAACAATTTGGTTGTAGCCCTGCCACCAACTGGTGAAATAATGGTATACGACCTGGAGGGGAACCTCATATCTCGCAACAAGATCAACTGGGCGCAAAACTATGTATCGGTTGAGGAACAAAGAGAGATACAGCAGAAGGCCATCGACAGATACAAGAATGCTGACGACCACAAAATGGCTGAATGGGTTTCGTTAGAAGAGAGCAGAGCTGCAAAGGAAGAGCTGGTCAGGCAGATGGAGGCAGACCTCACGAAGATCTCTAAGCCTATCCCCATACCAACCTTTTCTACCATCATCAGGGATTCGGACGATAACCTTCTGTTCTTCGAATTCCCGAAAGAGGAGGATGCCAACAAGTTCAATGTATGGATCTATGATGGGAGCGGTTCCTTCGTATGTGAGAGCAGTTTTGTTTGTGATGAATATGATCTGTGGGTAAGCCCGTCAAAGATGGTCTTTCACAACGGGTATATTTACGCGCTCCAGCTTAAGAAGGATGCCACCGGTGTGCCACTACGGCTGGTAAGGTTTAAAGTGAGTGGTGATTCGTGAAATGTGAAGCGTGAAGGGTGAAGAGTTTAAAATTTCAGGTTTCAAATTTCGAGATGAAAATGCGAGATAAAAATTTCAAGATTTTCTCCGCCCCTCCGCCTCTCTGCTTCTCTGCTATTGTGCTATCATTGTTAATTATTCATTGTTAATTATTCATTGCACTTACCGCCTCCAGCTTCTTCTCCGCCTTGTTCTCCACCCCTTCGGCTGTATGGTCGCTGTCGTAAATGTCGAGGCAAAGTTCGTAGTACTCGATGGCGCGGTCCTTTTTATCCTGTTGTGTGTAGATCTCACCAAGCGCCAGTGCGGCGCGGGTGGCAAAGGTATAGTCCTTGTCGCGGCCGAGCTGGATGGTGCGTGAAAGTTCCTGTATGGCCTTTTCGGTCCGTTCGGTCTTCTGGAAAATACGACCCAGGCGGTAATGGTACTCCAGCACGTAAGGCTCGAGCTCCAGGTCGCTCATGGCCAGCTTCTTCATCTCTTCTTCCGCTTCTTCATAATAACCTCCGTCAAACAACAGCCTTGCCTTTAACAGCTCAGGTTTAGGATCGTAAGACAGTTCGGCCTCAAGTATGGCTTCCCGGTCACGATCGCGCAGGTCATCCCCTACCCTGGAAACTTTTTCTTTATAATACAGGTATTCTGACCGGTTGCCGTGGATGAAATAATGCCAGCTCAGCTTGTTACAAACATCTTTCTTGTAATCATCACCGGGAAAGTTATTGAGGTATTTCAGAAGGTACTCATCGGCATTTTTGTCGAGGCGGTAGAGCTTGCACCTCCCGGTAAGGTAATCCATTGCGTAAAAGTCGACCTCCATGCGATCGCGGTCTATTTCGGAAAGAAGTTCCAGGGCAAAGTCATTGTGTGCGGAAAAAGCAGCAAGGTTAGCATAGAAATATTTGATGAGCACCGACTGGTAGAACCGATCATCGAGGCTGCCAAGGAATTCGTACCCTTCCTGCTCGTTCCAGGTGAGCTTATAGGCCAGGTTCATGATGATGATGCTCTCTTCGGCAAATCCGGGGATGTTTATCACAGAGTCGTGATAGGACTTTATTCGCTCAAAGCCTCCTTCCAGGTCACCCTCCAGACCTATGATCTTCGCTGCCCAGCGCACCACTGGCGGGATGTTGGCGAACATCATGTCGAACATGCCGGCAAGCTTGTCGTCCATCACAAAATCAGGGAAGTCCTCTTCGTTGTTCTTTACCATTTTATAGGATGAGTACACTTTCCTGGCCCCGTTCATCCTGTTGCCGAACTTCAGGTAAGAAAGGCCCAGGTGAAAATACATTTCCGCTTCGAGCATTTGGTGGTACGGTGAGCTCTCATCGTCTTCGTCCATGATATCGCGGCGTTCATAGAAGTCATCCCTGAATTGCTCGTACTTGCTCCCGTCTTCCAGTACAATGATCTCTATTACGTCGCAATAGTGCTCAAGGTAAATGATGAAGGAGTTGTCCGGGGTCTGTTTTTTCTCTTCGGCGAGCATCTTTCGGGCAGTTTCAGTGCGGAGGGAAAAGATCTCCCTGAAGGCCTCTTTGCAGTTGTCGGTAAGCTCGTAGTAGCCGAGTGAGTTCAGCGGGAGGAGGAGGGCAAGGATAATGATCGATATCAGTTGTCTCATATCTGGTCTAACGGAATTTGGTTTTGC
>CAZXWD010000157.1:0-2171 GCA_964644135.1 uncultured Bacteroidales bacterium
GGCAGTAGGCAGTCAATTCTAAATTTTGAATTAATCCGTGAAAATCCGCTGTATCCGCTTCATCCGCGTTCCATTGGCTGTTAGCTTTAGCGAAAGTGGTCAGCGTAGGCGCACGGTGGGCAAGGCAATAGAGACAATTTGACAATTTTAACAATAAGCCATCAGCCAATAGCCATCAGCCAATAGCAAATAAAAAAACTCAGAACTAACTTTAACACCCAAACACTAATACTCCTGCCCCAGCGGGTGTATCATCAATTCATCGATGACAACATGCGGCGGGGCGCCGGCAATGTAAGCAATAGCTTCGGCAACATCTTCGGGGCGGAGCATCGAGAATTCATCATCATTGCCCGGGGTGCGGTCGCCGAAATGAGTGTCCACCAGTCCGGGATAGACTACACTCACCTTTATGCCGTCGTGCCGCAACTCTTTCCTGACAGAGTGGAAAAAGCCGTCCTGGCCATATTTGCTGGCACAATAGGCCGAACAGGAAGGCTCTCCCCTCTTCGATACATCAGAGGCCACTCCGATAATGTGGCCATTTCCCTGTTTTTTCATGATGGGAACCACGGCTTTGGTCATCAGGAAGTTTCCCTTCAGGTTTACTTCCATTATTTCGTCCCACTCCAGGTTGGATATGCTTTCCACTTTGTGAAAAAAACCAACCCCTGCATTGCTCACAAGCAGATCGATCCTGCCGAACTTTTCCATTATGGCCCCGACCGAGTTGACAACCTCCTCTTCATTCCTCAGATTCGTGGGGATGACAAGGACATCGTCGACTGTGATCTCAAGCAGTTGCTTTGTTTCGTTCATCTCTTTTTCATTCCTTGAAAGAAGGGCCACTTTATACCCCAGTACTGAAAGTTTCCTGGCGGTGGCTTTCCCGATCCCCCTGGATGCTCCTGATATGATCGCGGTTTTTTTCATGGTGATGTTTGATTTATATCCGGGCTAAAATAGTAACTAATTTCTTCTTAAAAAAAATCCTTCAGGCACGAGGTGTGAAGCATGGGGTGTGCTTCCATTATTAATTATTAATTATTAATTTTTCATTGTTCATTGTTCATTTTTAATTAATTAGACATTTGACTTACTTTTGCACTGAATTTCAATCCCTGCCAGCATGCCCGAAGAAAACAAGATCAGTATAGACGTTTCATCAGAAATTGGTGAACTGGAAGCAGTGATAACCCATACCCCCGGAAATGAGGTGGAGAACATGACGCCGCAGAATGCCGAAAGGGCCCTTTATAGCGATATACTCAGCCTGAATGTTGCCAGGCGTGAGTACGAGCAGTTCCATTCTGTGCTGAAAAAAGTGGCCGGCGTTTATGAGGTGGGGGACCTTCTGAGCGAAATACTCAAGAACGAAACAGTGAAAGAAGGGCTTCTGAAAAAGATCTGCAACGATCCCGTAGATCCGGCCCTGTTCGATGAACTTGCCGGAAGAGAACCCGGAGAACTTTCGAAGCTGCTTATCGAGGGTGTGACAATGAAACGCGACAGCCTCACCCGCTTCCTCAACCCCCAGCGCTATGCAATCAGGCCCCTCCATAATTTTTTCTTTATGCGGGATGCCGCCATAGCAATATACGACCAGGTGATGACCGGTAAAATGGCCAGCAAGGTAAGGGAGAGGGAATCGCAGATAATGGAAGCCATATTCCGGTTCCATCCCAACTTCAATACAAAGACATTCAGTCCCCAGGCAAAGGTACCAAGCTGTGAAAAGTTGAGCATCGAGGGCGGTGATGTGCTCATAGCCAGGGACGACGTCCTGGTTATTGGCATCGGCTCCAGGACTACCCCGGCCGGCGTTGATGCAATCGTAGAAAAACTGAAGGAAAAGAAGGGTACACGGCATATTATCGTGCAGGAACTTCCCGAAAAAGGGGAATCATTCATTCACCTCGACATGGTTTTCACGTTCCTCAACAAACATGAATGCATGGTATACGACCCGGTGGTGCTTCAGCCCAACCGGTACAAAACGATCCATATTAAGATTGATAACAGCCAGGTAGAGATAAAAGAAGAGAAAAACATTCCCGATTCGTTAAGAAAGCTGGGCTGGGAGCTTGAACCGATACACTGCGGCGGAAAGACCGACGTATGGACTCAGGAAAGGGAACAATGGCACAGCGGCGCCAATTTCTTTGCCATCG
>CAZXWD010000157.1:2271-3892 GCA_964644135.1 uncultured Bacteroidales bacterium
GTTGTTAATTAATTTTACAGTGGTTTTAGCCAAGTTATTAACATACGTCCCCAGGAATTTTCGAGCTGCCACCATTCAGTGTGCAGCTTTTTTTTTACCTCTTCCGGATCATCAGCACGAAAGGCACAGCACCAACGGCAATGTAGGATGATATCCTGAATGCTTCCCTGATACCTGTTATGTCGGCAATACCGCCGGCCAACACAACTGCTATCGCCCCTGTTCCAAAGCTGATGGTCATGAACATGGCATTCATGAAGGCAGGCCTTTCCCTGGAGCGGTCCTGGACCAGGGCGAGCAGGATAGGGGTTGTGCCAAGGAGGAAAAAACCAAGCATTACAAGTATGATCAGTGAAGCCCATCCCGATGCATCTACAAAAAGATACATCAGTACCGGTGAAACGGCAGCAATGATAAGCAATGAAAGCCTTCTTCCCATCTTGTCAGAAACGGTTCCCCAGAAAAGGGTCCCCACTGCGCCGGCAAGTTCAAGCACCGAAAGGTATATGCCTCCTATCTCCCATCCCCTGCCGATATCCTCCATGTAGGTAGGGAGGAATGTTGTTAATGACGCCCTCATTATTGCCCTGAAAAAGGTAATCCCGATAAGAACGACGAACAGCGGCCAGTGCTCGACAAAGATCCGTTTTATTCCCGATTCCATTTTCTTCTTGCGGAGATCTTCTGAAATATGGATGTTATGCAGTTTGAACCACAACAATACAGAAGCAGCAATGCCGAAAGGTATCAGCCGCCATGTCCCTTCCATGCCCCAAAGGCTCACAGCGCCTAACACCACCAAAGGGCCAAGTGTCCTGGCCATCTCACCTCCGAACATATAAAAGCTCATCCCCTTCCCTACCTTATTGCCGCTGATCTTCCTGACCATAACGGGAGTCGGCACATGGAAAAGGGCCGAGCTGATGCCCATTACAAGCAAAAGAATAATGACAACCGTCAGTGATGGTGCGAGACCCACCAGGCTCATGGTAGTAGCGGTAACAGCAGGTGCTATGATGATGAGGTACCTCATGGCGAGCCTGTCGGCCATGACACCTATAAAAGGGTTGAACAGCACAGGTAACCTCTGGAGCAAACTGAGCGCCCCCGCACCCGAATAGGAAAGGGAAAACTTATCGATCAGCAATGGCAGCAAGGGGGCAAGGAAAGCGGAGTAAATGTCGTGCATCATGTGTGCAAACGAAACAAGCACCACCCGGCCGGTCTGGAAACCATTCTTTGCCATTACAGGGTGCAAAGGTAGCCTTTTAGGTTTGAGTGTTGAGTGTTGAGTTTTGAGTGTTGAGTTTTGAGTGTTTAATTATTGGGGTCAGAATTGTCGCAATTGTCAGAATTGTCTCAATTGTCAGAATTGTCTCAATTGTCACTATTGTCACTATTGCCTTGCCCGCCATGCGCCTACGCTGGAGCTTTCGCAACCGCTAAAGCTATAGCGAACACGGTCGGCGCAAGCGTAAGCTTGCATAGGCGGGGCAAATTGTCTTGTGTTCGGGTTAGCTTTGAGTAATAATGAAAAGCGGCGCGGCACACCTTATTTCGTTTTTAATTTGTGCCGCGCCGTTTTTATATAAATAAGCTAATTGTCATCCCGCATAGCCTG
>CAZXWD010000157.1:3992-5746 GCA_964644135.1 uncultured Bacteroidales bacterium
ATTTGTGCCGCGCCGTTTTTATATAAATAAGCTAATTGTCATCCCGCATAGCCTGAGCTATTATGCCGAAGTTCAAACCCTGGAATGATGCAGCGAAGGCGTAGTGCGGGATCTCATGGCTCTTCGGGAAAGAATCTCCACATAGTAATATTCCGACATGGTAGTATCTGACTATGGTGACAATGACGACAATACTGCTATCAGCCATCAGCCAAAAGCCAAAAGCTAACAGCTCCCAGCCCTCAGCTATTTTTTCTATTTTTGAGCCAAATATCCTGCCATGGAAAGAGAAGTGCTCAGCAACAACCGGAAAGCCCTCAGGATCAATATGAACCCTAACATCTTCGGTACGTTTGCCGAGATCGGGGGCGGACAGGAGGTAGCCCGGCATTTTTTCCAGGCAGGGGGCGCTTCGGGAACGGTTGCCAAGACGATATCAGCCTATGATAAATCGTTCAGTGATGCCCTGTACAATAATTTCAGGACAGGCAGGTATGTTTCGGAGGGCCGGCTGAGTAAAATGCTGAAAGCCGAGTACAACGAACTGATCAACATCCTGGGTGAGAAAAGGGGAAAGACTACGCGTTTCTTTTCCTTCGCCAATACCGTGGAAACGCTCAACTACCAGAAAACAAACCAGGGCCAGGGCTGGCTTGGTGTGAGGTTCCAGCTCCAGCCCGAAAAAGAGCCCAATGAGATCTACATCCATGTAAACCTGCTTGAGAATGATTCACTTCTCCAGCAAAGGACACTGGGCATTCTTGGCGTCAACCTGATCTTTGCCTGTTACTTCTATTATGAAACCCCGAACCAGTTTATCCAGTCGTTGCTCGACAACCTGTCGCTCGGCCATTTTGAGGTGACCATGATAAAGATGCACGGTCCTGACCTGAAGTATGTAGACAACAGGCTGCTCGGTGTACAGCTTGTCAAGAACAGGATGACAAGGGCGATCATGTTCGACAGGGAAGGCAATGTGATGACCCCGTCTGATATGCTGTACAAGAAAAATGTACTGGCCTTCAGGGGAAGCTTCAGGCCTATTACCTACGTAACACTGGACATGCTGAAATCGAGCTTCAGGATATTTAAGAGGGATGAGGATTATGACAAGTACAATACGATATCGCTCTGCGAAATGACCCTGAACAACCTCCTGCACCAGGGTGACCTCGATGCAAGGGATTTCCTCGACAGGGTGGATATCCTGAACGGTATGGGGCAGAACGTGATGGTTTCTAATTTCAGGGAGTACTACAGGCTTGTGGATTATTTTTCGCGTTTCAAGATCATCAATCTGAGGATCGTGATCGGGATCCCGACCTTTATCAATGTACTGGAGAAGAAGTATTACAGTTCATTGCGGGGAGGCATACTGGAGGCGCTGGGCAAACTGTTTGTGGATAACATGAAACTGTACGTCTACCCCACCGTTTCATCCGTTTCCATTGATGATCATAAAAAAGGTGAGGATCTCATAACTTCCGAAAACCTTCCGCTGAACGAAGACCTGAAAGACCTGTACAACTACCTGAAGAAAAACCGGAAAATAATCGACATAGGAGACGTGCAGAGGGACAAACTGTACATCAATTCAGGGAACGTTTTGAATTTGATAAAAAATAATGAGCCGGGCTGGGAGAAGATGGTACCGAGATATATTGAGGAACAGATAAAAAAGAAGAAACTTTTTGGCTATAAAGGCGATGGCAGGCTTTTCAGGGAGACAGAGGAGTTTAAGGAGAGCTGTAAGG
>CAZXWD010000158.1:0-5470 GCA_964644135.1 uncultured Bacteroidales bacterium
ATCGTTACATGATCTATACTCTATCTCCCAATCACCAACTTCCGGACACAAGAGGCATCGTTGCTTCCCCTCACCTGGATAAAATAGACCCCTGCCGGCAGGCCGGAGACATCCATCCTGAATTCAGGTTGATTGTCCAAGAGATGCTTATTTAAGAGGATGCCCATGCTATTATAGATACTTACCTCTTCTATATCCTCGAAGCCTTTATCTCCAAAGGCAATGGTCACCTCATCCCTTGCCGGGTTAGGGTATATAGCAATATCACCGTGCTCCCGCGCTCCCGCGCCCCCGTGCTCCTCCAACCCTACCCAGCAGTTGGGAAACTCACAGCCGATGCTGTCTACTTTGAGCACCCACATTTTCTGGGTGTTGTTGGGAGGATATGCCGTATATGCCTGCCCGACACCTACTATTCCATTATCCGAGGTAATTGACAGGTCATATAAATAGTTAAGAGACTGATCCGGTCCAGATGGGTAATAGTAATAATCCCGATACCACAGGCTATCACCTGAACTGTCAACCTCCATGATCCATCCTGCATGGGGTACGGTGGGTTCAATCATTGAATGCCCGCACAAAAGGAATCCTCCTGAAGACTTGAGAATTATATTTGAAACAAAATTTATGGGCTTGGAGGGACCGTATTTCTTGTTCCAGATTGTATCACCATCCAAATCTATTTTGATCAAATTGATACGGGTATAGGCAAATTCTGGTGTTAACATCGAATCAGCATAAGCTGTCAGCACCATGATACATGAATCATGGGTGTTGCAGACCATGGCCTTGTCATCTTTGTAGGGGCCGCCGAGGTTGAGCGACCACTCCAGGTTGCCAAGGCTGTCGGTTTTGTAGACGATTGGGTCCCCAACAACATGATAAGGTATACGAGTCCATGCACCGATTAGAAGACCCGAATCTGCTGTTTCAATAATTGAAGTTGCTACATCCGGCAGGTCGGTACCAAATTGTGTTCTCCATAATTCGTTTCCTGACGAGTCCGTCTTGATCAGTAGAATGTCATCGCCTTCTGATTCTTCTTCATACTTATCACCGGCAAGAGCAAAACCCTTGTCATATGTAACACATCCTACCCTGCCTATGAAACTGAAACTGTCCGAACTAGAATATGTCCTGGTGAATAATGTATCACCTGTGGAATCAAATATCATCAATAACCCATTATTTTCTGATGCATTAGAACTACTTCCAAAGATAAAAAAGCATGAATCTTTGCATGTTTTGAAATTACCATTCCAACCCGGAAAGTAGTCTCGATTGGATTTACCATAGTTCTTCCAAATTACAATTTCTCCATTGTTGTTCATTTTGAAGAAGGAAATATTGTAAGGGCCATTGGCGATAACATCTGAAACAGCAACGCCGTAAAATTCCCCAGTATCTGCAACAACACCCATTCCCGCAGCCCAGGTGCTGTTGGGATTAAATAAATCATTGAAATACCAGGGCTGTCCATAACTTACATTAATGGTTAAGAGAACCAAGATTAATATTAGTGTCCGAATTGAAAAGAATCTTTCCATTATTTTACGATGATGATCTTCCCGTTATTCATTCTATTTAGTGTCATAAAGTTATAGAAATAAATACCCGGAAGCCAATCTTTTGTGCTAATGATCAGGTAATTCTCCCATTCCGCCAATTTACTGCTGAAAATAACTCTCCCTTCTGAGGAATATATCCTAAAGGCACCATTTCCTTCGTGTTCATCAATGTTATATTCAATTATTAAGTGATTTTTAGCAGGGTTTGGATATATCTTGAGTAGGGGTGTTTCAGAAAGGCTTCTTTCATCGGTGGCTGGTGGCGAAGCGCTAAGCGCATAGCGTTGCAGACCTTAATCGCATAGGGCAGGGGGTTACGAAGTGCTATCTGTGTGAATCTGCGAAACATCTGCGGGAATCTGCGAGAACCATTGAGCGGAGAGGCGGAGGGGCGGAGAGGCAGAGTAGCGGAGGGGCGGAGAGGTGTCTGCTGACTACCGACTACTGACTACCGGTTACCGACTACTGCCAACTGCCAACTGCCTACTGTCAACTACCTCCCAACCACCAACTTCCTTACGCAAGAGGCATTGTTGCTCCCCCTAACCCGGATAAAATAAACCCCTGCCGGCAGGCCGGAGACATCCATCCTGAATTCAGTTTGTTTGCCAAGGCGATGCCTTTTTAAAAGTATTCCCAGGTTATTAAAAACACTTACTTCTTCCATTCCCCCAAGCCCATCATTTGCAGAGCTGATAGTAACCTGATCACATGCAGGGTTAGGAAAAAGAAAAATCCTCCCGTCCTCCCGTCCTCCCGTCCTCCTCCATCCCCACCCAGCAATTGGGAAACTCACAGCCGATGCTGTCCACTTTAATAATCCACATCCTTTGGGGCTCCCCATAGGTAACTGCCTGGCCTACTGAAACTATGCTGTTATCTGAACACTGAGAAATATCGAGGAAGTAGTTTATTCCTGGATTATTTGGATTTGCAGGGTAATAGTAATAATCCCTGTACCAGAGACTGTCCCCGTCTGCACTGAATTTGAATATCCAACCCGCTGCAGGTAAGTTTGTTGAATGATTTGCCCAGCCGCTGGCAATCACTTCCCCACCTTCCAGTACAATTAGGTTCGACACTAGGTTTACTGGTTTGCTCGGTCCATATTTCTTGTTCCAGATCGTATCACCGTCCAGATTGACCTTAATAAGGTTGATCTTCGCATAAGCATAATCATAGGTATACATGGAATCAGCATAGGCTGTAAGCACCATGATGCATGAATCATGGGTGTTGCAGACCATGGCCTTGTCGTCTTTGGATGGCCCTCCCAGGTTGAGCGACCATTCCTCTTGTCCTAGGCTGTCTGTTTTAAAGATCACAGGGTCTGCTGATTCCTGGATGCCCAGATGCCTTTGCACACAACCCACAACAAATCCTTTGTCAGGAGTCTCTATAACGCTTCTTGGGTGTTCAGCCAGTGTACTACCTAAAAAAGTCCTCCAAACTTCATCCCCCGCTGAGTCCATTTTGATTAAAATGATATCACATACGTTGGTCGAATCGGATGCTTCACCCACCAGGGCAAAGCCTCCATCTGAAGTATGTGCGCAATCGTCCCCAATTATGGTTGAATAGGTTTCACTGTTTATAGTGCGCGTAAATAATGTATCACCTTCACTATTAAATCTGTAAAACAAGCCTCTCAGTGTATTCGTGGAGAGTTCAGTGGTGCCACCGAAGAGAGCATAGGAATCATCCGGTCCTGCTGACAGGGAACCATTGAAGCCGGGATAATAATCATAACCAGTTTTACCGTAGGTTTTCCACAATATAAGATCGCCATATTCATTAATCTTAAAAAAACATGTATGATAATAATAACCAGAGACACTATCGCTTGATATGGCACAACCTATATTACCATCATCAATTTGCACAATGCTTAAAGCAGTGGACCATGTATGGTTGGGGTTGTAAAGGTTGTTGAAATACCAGGGCTGGCTTTCCGCAGCCCTGGCCATTAAAAATAATATCAGAAATATATGTATTGTTCTTTGCACGGTTTATTTAATCAATGATCACAATTTTGCCGGTTTGCTGTATAGCATAATCTATTGTAAAGTTATAGAAATAGACCCCACTTTCAAAACCTTTTGTGCTGATGATTTTGTGATTTGATCCTTTCAGCAGTTGAACTCTTTGCTGGATCTTTCCATCAATAGTGAATATTTCAAAGACTGCATTTCCAGCATGCTTTTCAAGATTGTATTCCACAACCAGGTAGTTCCCGGCAGGATTAGGATAGATCTTGAAATCAGGTACTTGCATGTTCTTTTGATTCCCATAGCCAGTTATTTCCTTAACCTGTCCGCTTTTCAACTGGTCATCAGGCAATAAGTAATAGGGCCCAAACTCTTCGATACCGAGAGAGGTTAATATGTTCCGGGCCAGGCACCCGGGCCTGTTTTCATATATAGCAAGGCTTGTGAAAGTTTCAATCATAGAGGAATCTATTTCAAACAGAACTATAGTATCACGAAAAACATGATAATACTCATTCAATAAAAGGCCCCATTGTTGATGGTTGAAATCCTGAAATTGATTCAACTGGAATAAAACCGGAATGCTGTCATACAGGTTCTGAGCCTGCATGGTATCACCATTTGATATATATGTTTCTATCATGGTGTATGCATTGGAGAGGGAAAGAAGGTTCTCCAGTCGTGCAATTATGCTGTCTGCCTGGAAGCCAGAGTTATCAACCCTGTCTAAGGCGTTTAGTCTGTTCGCTGCCCATTGTTGATCCCCTCTCCAATAAGATAGTTCAGCATCAAGGATTTCCTTGTGTGCAATCGAGTCTCTTCCCTGAAGTATTTCTGACATCATATAAGCTGGTATGGTATCCTGCCTCTCCTCAAGGGCTTTTACCACTTTTCCGGATTTGGCACTTTGCGGGTTTGCAACCATGATCTCTTTTATGAATACGGGAGAAAGCACATCCTCTTTTTTAGCCGATTGGATCAGTATGGTATCGGATAGGTATGGAGAGTCTTGCAACAATTGATCTCTGAGGATGATCGCATCATCAGGCTGGGAAAACGATATATCCATTTCCAACGCTTGTGTGTCACCGCCATCAACCAATAAACCCAGTAAACTACTAACAGAATCAGCTTGTTGACCGGATGTGTTGTATGTATCACTTAGAGTTTCCCGCTCATAATAAATGGTGTCATGTGGCTCGCAATATAGATCATAATTAAACTGATAAAAGGTAGGAGAAAGAAAAACACTGTCTGTATAGTACCTGGGAATCCAGGGTGAATCAGCTGTATCGCCACTTTGGTCAAGTCGATGATGATAATAGTAAATACGTTCCACTTGATCGTTGTAATCCAGGGGAAGCTTTTGGCTGAACAAATTACTGGCAGGGTTCTCGCTGCTGCCTTGATATTCGGCAATTCCACAACCCGTGCATCCTTGCGAGCCGGTTACGGCAATATCATAGTCATTATCTTCATATATATTACAAATTATTTTTAATCCAACATCTAATTCCTCCCCGCGATTCACATTTTGTGCAAGGGATCCAATATAGAGGTTTTTAAAAGTATTCCTGTAGAGCAAATTGTCCGCCTCGCCTGAATTGTTAATTGTAATTCCTACATTTTTATATGGATAGTTGTGATTTTGGACAATGCTACCATAAAAATCATTCTCTTCCACAAAATACCCCGTACAGTTATCCAGGTACGCTCCTCCGTAAATATGGGCACCATGGGCCAATGAATCATTATTGATGAAGAAATCATTGTTATACAATTCAAGGGTGAGCAAGCCGCTGGCATAAATTCCGGTCAGATTGCTTTGAAAATAGCAGTCATGAATGGAAGTCTGCAGGTCTTCACGGAACTTCACGGCAAAGATGCCGCAGTCGAGGTTGTGAAAAAAGC
>CAZXWD010000159.1:0-5466 GCA_964644135.1 uncultured Bacteroidales bacterium
GCCCCCAGGCGGGGGAGGGAAGGGGAACTTAGGATGCAAGGTTAAAAAGTTCTGTTTATAGTCTCTTAAATAATTAATCAGTTAAGTAAACCTATTTTAGGACAAGACATCCCCCTCCCTGATTGGGGAGGGGGACTGAGGGGGTGGGGTAGTCGATTGTCGATTGTCGATTGTCGATTTTTGATAGATGGGAAAAGTCCCCTTCTTTATCGAGCGTCAGCGAGATAGAGAGGGGGATTTAGGGGGTGAGTTGAGACTGTCGATTTTCGATGGGTTTGGAATTTGGATATTGGGATTTGTGATTTGTTTGGACTTTGGGTGTTGGGAATTTGGGGTTTGTTTACTATTGAAGCTTCTGATGTTTTTATACTAATTTTGCCTTCAGTTGGTTATAACTGAGGATAATGACTGAAAAGACTTCACAGAGGCCGGACCTTCCGGAGATCACAAAGGATTTTTTCAACGTCAGGAAGATCTTTCACGACAAGAATGAAAACCTGGCAAAGATCATCCCGGGATTTGTTTACCGTTATCTCGAAAGAGTGATCCATCAGGACGAGCTCAATGAGTTCCTTTATAATAACAGGAAGTATTATGGCCGCGACTTTATTGCCCGTATCATGGAGTTCTTTGAAGTGGATCCTGTTGTGAAAAGGGCGGAGAGGATTCCCGAGACAGGAAGGTATACCATTGCCGCAAACCATCCCCTGGGTGGGCTCGACGGGATTGCACTTATGCACGAAGTGGGAAAGGTAAGAAAAGATATCATTTTCCCGGTCAACGACATCCTGATGAACATACCCACACTTCAGGAACTGTTCATCCCTATAAACAAGCACGGCAGCAATGCCGAAAATATCCGGATATTCAATGAGACCTTTGCTTCCGATATGCTCCTTCTCTATTTCCCGGCAGGCCTGGTATCGCGCAAGCAGAAAGGCAAGATCAAGGATCTGGAATGGATGAAGACCTTTCTGACCAAATCGAAAAGGTACAAAAGGGATATCATACCGGTATATATTGGTGGAAGGAACACCGATTTCTTCTACAATCTTGCAAATCTCAGAAAAAAACTGAAGATAAAGGCAAATATTGAGATGCTGTACCTGGTCGACGAGATGGTGAAACTGAAGGATAAAAACTTCGACATCATCTTTGGAAAACCCATTCCATATACTACCTTTGATAGGCGATTCGACGATCGCAAGTGGGCCATGATGCTGAAAGAGCATGTTTACGACCTGAGATTAAACCCGGATGCCGAATTCAGATATTTAAAAAGCTAAATTATGGAAACCATAATTTCACCGGTAGACAATAAGTTGCTGCTGGAGGAACTCACCGATTCCAAATTTGTAAGGGATACCAATAACGGAAGGAACAAGATCTATATCTTCCATGCCGAGGATTCACCAAACCTTATGCGTGAGGTGGGGCGTTTACGTGAAATAACATTCCGTGATTCAGGGGGCGGTACCGGCAAGGCCTGCGACATTGATGATTTTGACATGGAAAAGGGCCTTTTCGACCAGTTGATAGTGTGGAACCCTGAGGACCGGGAGATCGTTGGCGGCTACAGGCTTGCACTTGGCAAGAACATCAAGGTTGATCCCGACGGCAACGTACATTCACCCACTGCCAGGCTTTTCAAATTCTCTGAAAAATTCATCAGGGAATTTCTCCCTGTCAGTGTCGAGCTCGGCAGGTCGTTTGTTCAGCCCAATTATCAGCCCACCCTGAATCTGAGAAAAGGCATGTACAGTCTTGATAATCTGTGGGACGGGCTGGGTGCTTTCATTATAGATAACCCCGGTGTTAAATACCTTTTCGGAAAGGTTACAATGTACAAGCACTACGATTCACTGGCCAGGGATCTTATCCTATTCTTCCTGCAAAAGCATTTCCCCGATAAGGACGGCTTACTTGTACCCAGGGAGCCAATTAAGATAGAAACTGACAGAAAAGTGCTGGATAGCATCTTTTCAGGCTATAATTATGAAGAAGACAGCAAAATACTTGTACAGAAGATCAGGAGCCTAAACGAGGGAATACCGCCGCTCATCAATGCATACATGAACCTCTCCTCAACCATGAGGACATTCGGCACCGCACTGAATGAGCATTTCGGAGGGGTTGAAGAAACCGGGATCATGGTCACTTTCCAGGATATTTACGACAGTAAAAAAGACAGGCACCTTTCAACCTATAAGAAAGAATCCGGGGAGAGCTGATGGTCATAAAAACCGCAGAATTTATCACCAGCAGCCCGGGACTGAAGAAATGTCCGCCCCCCGATAAACCCGAATATGCATTTATCGGCCGTTCCAACGTTGGCAAATCGACCCTGATAAATATGTTGACCGGACGGAAATCACTGGCAAAAACATCCAGGAAACCCGGTAAAACAACACTTATCAATTATTTTCTCATAAACGACGAGTGGTACCTGGTCGACCTGCCGGGTTATGGCTACGCCTCCAGGTCGAAAAAGGAGCGTGAAGGATGGCCAAAGATGATCAGGGAGTACTTGCTTAAAAGAAAGAGCCTGTTAAGTACTTTTTTATTGATCGATACAAGGATTCCCCCACAGGATCCCGATCTTGAATATATTTCCTGGTTTGGGGCCAATCAACTGCCACTCGTGCTGGTTTTCACAAAGTCAGACAAGCAGAGCTCCCTGCGACTTACCAACTGGATGGGTAACTACGAGGAATTACTTTCAAAAACCTGGTCGCAAATTCCTCCTGCAATAATAACCTCGGGCATTACCGGTAGCGGAAGGGAAGAAATTCTTGATTATATTGACAATACAAGAGGAGTATTCAGGAAAGAATTACTCTAGTTCGATCAACAGGTGGTTTTTTGGCACCACTTCATTTTCTTTCACATGTATTTTCTTGATTATGGCATCCCTGGGGGCCATGATCCGGTTGTTCATTTTCATGGCTTCCAGAATGAGCAATGTATCACCTTCCTTCACCCCCTCGCCTTCTTTCACCTGTACTTTCACAATCTTTCCCGGAATAAAAGCTTCTAGTTTTCTTTCATCCTTTTCTGCCCACACCTTCCTGTTGATGAACTTTTGGTTATACAGGGTCTTGTAGTTCACCATATCGATGTTCAGAGTCTTGTAAGGTGCACGGGTTCTTTTTTTCTGGTTAGCCTTTTGTTTAGCCATGGTGATCTGAAGTAAGTGATTTAAAACGGTGGGATCCCGTGCTTTTTATGTGGCTGTTCCTCTTTCTTCTGAGCTGATATTTCGAGGGCATGGATCAATTTCTTGCGCGTTTCAACGGGTTCTATCACAGCGTCGATATAGCCATAAGCAGCAGCCACATAGGGATTGGCGAATTTTTGCTTATACTCCTTGATCTTAAGCTTCCTCATCACTTCCGGGTTTTCAGCATTCTTGATCTCATTCCTGAAGATGATGTTGGCAGCCCCTTCCGGGCCCATAACAGCAATTTCGGCCGTAGGCCATGCAAATACAAAATCAGCCCTGAGGTGGTGCGAACACATGGCTATGTAGCCTCCGCCGTAAGCTTTTCTGAGTATTACCGTAACCTTTGGTACAGTGGCTTCGGAATACGCGTAAAGGATCTTGGCGCCGTGCCTGATCACACCTGCGTGCTCCTGGTCAACACCGGGCAGATAGCCCGGAAGGTCAACAAGGGTTGCTAGTGGTATGTTGAATGAATCACAATAACGGATAAACCGGGCAGCTTTATCGGATGAATCAACATCCAGCACTCCCGCCAGCACCAGTGGTTGATTAGCCACAAAGCCTATTGTTTCACCGTTCAGTCTCCCAAACCCGATAACAATGTTCTGTGCCCATTTTTCCTGTATTTCCAGGAAGTCTGAATCGTCGCTTATGGCACGTATCACATCGCGCACGTCGTAAGGCTGTTTGGTATCGGTAGGGATGATCTCATCAATCTTGTAAAGCCTTGTTTTAGGTGGTTTCTTAGGGAATGAATCTGCCTTTTTAAGGTTATTCCAGGGTATATAAGTGATCAGTTCCTTGATCTGTGAAAAGCATTCTTCCTCTGTTTCGGCAAAGAAATGGGCATTACCGGTAATTTCAGAATGTACCCTGGCGCCGCCGAGGTCTTCCATGGATATCTCTTCACCAATGGTTGTTCTGATCACTTCCGGCCCGGTGATGAACATCTTCGATATATTGTCAACCACATACACAAAATCGGTGAGGGCAGGGGAGTACACAGCGCCTCCGGCACAGGGGCCAAGGATCACTGATATTTGCGGTATCACCCCTGAGGCCTGTGTGTTGCGGTAAAAGATCTCACCATAACCCGCCAGGGAGTTAACACCTTCCTGGATACGCGCACCCCCGGAATCGTTGATGCCGATCAGGGGTACTTTCAGCTTCATGGCGTGGTCCATGATCTTGGTGATCTTCTTGGCATGCATCCAGCCAAGTGAGCCTCCGGCAACAGTGAAGTCCTGCGCAAAAATGCAGACCGGGTGACCCATTATCGTTCCCGTACCCGTAATGACCCCGTCGCCGGGAAGATACTTCTTGTCCATGTCGAAATCTCGCCCTGCATGCTCAACAAACAAATCGTATTCGTGGAAGGATTTCGGGTCAAGAAGTTTTATGATTCTTTCACGGGCGGTGAGTTTTCCAATTGCTTTTTGTTTCTCTATGGCTTTCTGACCTCCCCCCTTCAACGCATCCCGCATTCTTTTCTTGAGGTCGGTTGTTTTTTTTGCCAAACCCATAACACAATAATTTTATTCACACTCTCTTATTTGCTGAAACCCTTGTTTTTACAGGAGATTAGTATAATCTTTCAGTTCAAATAAGGCATACAAAGATAGTTGATTTTGAAAGTGGGTGCAAAAAAGGTTCTCCAATTGAGGGGTTTTTTACGTACAGTAACCCCATAGGTTCGGAGAACCAATAAGTTAAGTGTTTTTTTCGGTGCTTTCCTTTTTGCTGCCCTTGTAAAACAGATCGAATACCAGGTATCCCACGGCCATTCCCCAGACAACACTCAGCCAGGGATTGGATGTAATGGAACAGGTGCCTGTGCGGCATCCTATAAAATAAAAGTAAGCATAACCTCCCAGGCCACCTGCAACAATGCCAATAAGGTGCAGAAGGGGGAGAAAGCCAAGGACTTTTTTATGCTGAAGTGTATAGATCAGGTTTTTCATAGTAACAGCTTTGATCTGCAAAGTTATTCAGAATATTTCTAAATAACGATTATTCATGGTTTTTGTTGCCTGGTTTTTCTGATAACATTAACAGTAAAGGCACCTATTTCAAAAACACCTTTGTAATACCGGACCCCCCTCGTTCCACATGCTCATCCCTGAAGCCCTCCACTTCATCAACTGTGGAAAGATGCTTGCGGATAACACTGCGAAGTATTCCGTCACCCTTCCCGTGAAGGATCGACAGCTCCTTTATGCCCAGCATAATGGCGTCGTCGAGGT
>CAZXWD010000160.1:0-5459 GCA_964644135.1 uncultured Bacteroidales bacterium
GTATGTTCCTGTGTGAAAGCCAGGATGTTGTCTCCCGATGGATTATTGATGATATCATTGAGGGTGTTTACAACCGGGTTGATTTGCAGGTAAATAACAAAGTAATGAAGAGCGGCGGCCCCAAACCCTGTGAGCATGTAGTAAGTCAGGAATTTCTTCGGACCCCAGACGTTTTCAAGCATGTAGCCGAACATCCAGAGCGCAAACATATTGAAGAAAAGATGGCCAAAGTCGCCATGCAGGAACATGTAGGTGACAAATTGCCAGGGCCTGAAATCTGAAGCCCCGAAATAATGCAGCCCCATTTCATCCTCCAGCCTGAAACCGAAAAGCTGCGGTGCAACCATCTGAAACAAAAAAACCAGTATATTGATGATTAGAAGGTTTTTTACTACTGTTGGGAGCAGCCTGAATCCGGTTGGTCTGTATTGATCACTCATTTAATTAACTTTCTAAAAGATTTTGGATGTCACTGACCCCTACGATGGCATAGATCCTGTCACCATCGGGTGTCACCTCCGGCACCTTGCAGGCAAAGAGCTCATCAACAATTTTCATGATCTCTTCCTGGTGAAGCTTTTTGCCGGGCCTGATAGCCAGGTTAGCTGCCAGCGACCGGGCTAAATTAATCTTTTTATCAAGATTCAGTTCCAGCAGGTTTTTTTTATAGTTATCAAGTATCCCTTCAAATATTTCCTGGATGCTCCCGCTTTTCAGTCCCGACGGCTTGCCATCGACAACAAACGTGGTATTGCTCAATTTGTTCAAACTGAATCCCAGCAATTCCAGTTCAGGTACCAGTTCGTCGATAACGGCCACATCGCTCCCGGAAAAGGCAATGTTCTCAGGGAATAGTTCGCTCTGTGTAACGGGTTTACTGTCTTTAAGGGTTTCAAGGTATTTTTCGTAAAGTATCCTTAAATGGGCTTTGTGCTGGTCGATGATGACAATTGCCGACTTAACGTTCGTGATTATGAACCTGTTCTGAAGCTGGAAAATATTGCCTTTTTCTTCGTCGCCGTCGTCTTTTTTCCAGTCGGGATCGATCAGGAAGGATGATCTGTCATCTTTATCTCCTTCTTCACCTGACGACTGGTAAAGCTTCTCCCAGTTTTCGATGTTGATCTTTTGCTGGAATGATTTTTTTCTTTCGGGAGGAATGTCCGACGTTTCAAAGGGATTATAGGGTTTTTTGGGCCTTTCGAAGGGGTTTTCGGGAACCCTGTCGCGCCCGGGCGGGTTGAAATCGAGGCTCCTTTCGGTGTCGAAGTCAATGGAAGGCATCACATTGTGCATTCCTAATGCCTGCCTTACGGCCGACCTGAGGGCGGCATATATAAGCTGGGCATCCTGGAAGTTCAGTTCTGTTTTTGTGGGATGGATGTTTATGTCGATCACCTTCGGATCAACTTCAATATATACAAAATAGGTAGGAAAGGAATCTTTTGGCAGGAGTTCCTGGAAAGCGCTGTTAATGGAATGGTTCAGGTATGCGTGCTTGATGAACCTACCGTTAACGAAGAAGAACTGCTCGCCCCTGGTTTTTTTTGCAAATTCCGGTTTTCCTATGAAGCCGGTCATTCTCAGGTCACTTGTGACATGTTCCAGGGGAATAATCTTTTCGCTGTAACCTTTACCAAAAAGATTGACAATACGCTGTTTAATACCTGAAGGTGGAAGCTGGTGCAACAGCTCATTGTTATTATGAAATGAAAATCTTATGTCCTTGTATACCAGTGCAACCCTGAAGAATTCGTCAATAATGTGCTTCAGTTCCGAAGTATTTGATTTCAGGAAATTCCTCCGGGCAGGAATATTGAAGAAGAGGTTCTTGACAAGGATCGAAGTTCCCGGCGGGCACTGACAGGGGTTCTGCGATTTCACCTTCGATCCTTCAACAATAATACAGGTACCAAGTTCATCCTCGTGGAGCCTGGTTTTGACCTCAACCTGCGCAATGGCAGCAATGGAGGCAAGGGCCTCACCCCTGAACCCAAGTGTTTTGATTGCGAAAAGATCGTCAGCTTTGCTGATCTTCGAAGTGGCATGCCTTTCAAAAGCCATCCGTGCATCGATATGCGACATTCCGCAACCATTATCGACCACCTGGATGAGTGATTTGCCGGCATCCTTTATGATCAGCTTTATCTCGTTGGCGCCTGAATCTACCGAATTTTCAAGCAACTCCTTAACCGCAGAGGCCGGTCGTTGTATCACTTCGCCTGCTGCTATCTGGTTCGCTACAGAATCGGGTAATAACCTGATGATATCTGCCATCAATTACCTCCGAAGATCTTGAAAAGATTTTGAATGAAATCGGTGAAGAAGATAAAATATACCGAAAGAACAATTATAAACAGGTAAAAGATGATCCTGACCCCATTGTAGGTTGATGGTCTGGTGTCATCATTCCTGCGCCATTTCCTCCTGATCTCTGATTTCAGGCGTGCCCTTGGGTCCCCTTCTTCTATCAGTCCCAGTTCTTTCTTTCGCTCCTCACGGGCTTCCTTCTCAGGATCGTAGTACAATGGTCTGTAACTGAATTGCTTCGGTTTAGGCCTTCTGAAGAATACAATCTTCATGATTAAATAATTTACTGCAAAATTAGTCATATTTTTGCAGTGATACCGATGCTTTGATCACCGGGATTCAAGTTTCAGAAAATTCACTTTAATATGGCAGCTAATAAGGATGACGGGCTTGAAAAACTCATCGTTGTAGGGGATAGGGTCCTTATCAAACCCAAAACTTTAAAAGACAAAACAAAAAGCGGATTGTACCTGCCCCCGGGTTACAAGGAGAAAGAGGAGATCCGCTCGGGTTATGTCATAAAGACAGGTCCGGGATATCCCATCCCCCTTCCAACCGAAGGTGGCGACGAGCCCTGGAAAAGAATGGAAGACAAGATCCAGTACGTGCCGCTCCAGGCGCAGGTTGGCGACCATGCCATCTTCCTGCATAAGAGCGCCATAGAAATCGCCTACGAAGGCGAAAAGTACTTTATCGTCCCGCAACATGCAATCCTTCTGCTGGAAAGGGATGAGGGGTTGTTTGAATAGAGACTGGAATTCTGTTTAAAATACGTTTCGGTAATAACTGTTTATCAGGCTGATCTCAGTACCGGAAACTTCATCTTTGCCAGGGCAAATGCCCCGAAGAAAACCGCACTGTATGTAAGGGTTCCCAGCACTTCATTCAGGAAGAACGAAAGGCCAAGCTTACCGTCATTGAAGAACGCCAGCCCGGCAATGTAACTTTCCATCAGTCCGATGAAATTCTTTGGGTATAATCCAAAGGCCAGCCAGGAGGCAAAATTGGTGATGAGGAAGAAAACAATGGAAGAGCCCAGGGCTGAAATAATGACATTCCCTGCCGTAACATTCCGGCTGAGCCTGATGCCGATTACAACAGTTATGGCAAAGCCGATGTAAACAGCCCACATGGAACTATGGAACCCGATTACCAGGTCACTTAAGAACATGGCGGCAAAAGGGATGAGGAAGGCTAAATATTTCCTCGAGAAATAGGCGCCGCCGAATAATGCAATGGCTGCAACCGGTGTAAAGTTGGGCCAGTGAGGGATGAGCCTCATAAAGGCGCCGAAAAGGATTATGGATGTAAGAGCTATTAACCTGGGGTTCAATTGTAGATTCTTCATTGTTGCCTCTTTAATGTTCCGCAAAGATAAAAACCTTTTACCATTAACTTCGGAGGTTAAATGTAATTAATTAACAGGATACTCTTAATTTTGTTAGAAATTATTGTTTGAACAATGAAAGACTTAACCATAACTAAGATCATTCTGCTTATGATAATAGCTGTTTCATGTCAAAATCCTGATAAAGCCGACCTCCTGGTGCATAATGCCGTGATCTACACTGTTGATGATGGTTTCTCCGTAGCAGAGGCCATTGCAGTGAAAGATGGTAAGATACTTGCCGTTGGCACCAACGAACAGATCCTTGAAAACTACCAGGCCGGTGATGTGATCGATGCCGGGGGTAAACCAGTTTATCCCGGGTTTATCGACGGGCACTGCCATTACTATGGTTTCGGCTTGGGCCTGATCCAGTCGGCCGACCTGACCGGCACATCTTCCTTTGATGAAGTGATCCAGGTGCTGCAGAATTTTCACGAAAAACATCCTTATGTCTGGATCACCGGCAGGGGATGGGACCAGAACGACTGGGATGTGAAGGAATTTCCTGACAATGAAATGCTCAATAAGCTGTATCCCGATAACCCTGTCATGCTCACGCGCATCGACGGCCATGCAATACTGGTGAACGATGAAGCGCTACGCAGGGCAGGAATTGATGAAAATACGGTTATCCCCGGCGGGGACATCATCAAGAAGGACGGGAAGCTCACGGGTATCCTCCTCGACAATGCAATCGACATGATGAAGGCTGCGATACCTGAACCAAAGAACAAACAGGTCAATGACGCCTTGATCGAAGCACAGACAAAATGCTTTGGTGTTGGTTTGACCTCCGTAGTTGATGCAGGCCTCGATATGGAAATAATCAACCTGATCGATTCGCTTCAGCAATCAGGTTCACTGAAAATGCGGATCAACGCAATGGTGACCCCGAAAAAGGAGAATCTCGACATCGTTTTTGAAAAAGGGCCCTACCATACCGACTATCTAAGAGTTAACTCATTGAAATTTTACACAGATGGTGCTCTGGGTTCCAGGGGGGCTTTAATGCTTGAGCCATATGCTGATGATCCTGATAATACAGGGCTTCTGCTTGCTGAACCGGACTACTTCAGGGATATGTTTTCTCAGGCGTATGAAAACGGCTTCCAGGTCAATACGCACTGCATAGGCGATTCTGCCACTCGTCTTACCCTGCAGCTTTACGGCGAGGTGCTGAAAGGCGAGAACGACCGGAGATGGCGGATAGAGCATGCCCAGGTTGTCAATCCCGCCGACCTGGAATTATTCGGGAAATATTCAGTACTCCCATCCATACAGGGCACACATGCCACTTCTGACATGTACTGGGCAGATGAGAGGCTCGGTCCCGAAAGGATCAAGCATGCCTATGCCTTCAAGGACCTGCTGGCACAGAACGGATTGGTGGTGAACGGTACGGATTTTCCTGTTGAAGAGATCGACCCTCTGAACACTTTTTATTCTACTGTTGCACGAAAAGATAAGCAGGGTTGGCCTGATGGTGGTTTTCAAATGGAGAATGCCCTTACCAGGGAGCAGACATTGAGATCCATGACCATATGGGCTGCCAGGGGAAGCTTTGAAGAAGAAATAAAAGGAAGCCTTGAACCGGGCAAATTTGCCGACTTTGTCATCCTCGACCGCGACATTATGCAGATCCCGATAGATGATGTGCCCTCTGTTAAGGTGATGGCCACCTACTCGGGCGGGGAAAAAGTGTTTGAAAGATAGTTATCAATTAACAATTATCAATTATCAATTATCAATTATCAGTTAT
>CAZXWD010000161.1:0-5434 GCA_964644135.1 uncultured Bacteroidales bacterium
GTTTTCGCTGACTTTAAATAGCCACAAAGGCTCTAAGGCTCAAAGGGCCGCAAAGTAAAAGTTATAAACTATAAACCGCTCAATCCGTTATCAACTATACCATGTATTGAAGAAACGTTCCAATTACCATTCCTTGGTCGTCTTTGGGTCTTCGGAGCGGAAGAATATTCCGCTGCATTGACTGGGTCTATATCAGTATTATCGGATTTAAGTGTTTTTGAAAGCTCGGCAAACAATCCCTCTGCTTTACAATCTTCCGCTTCAATAAGAAATCCGAGAGACAAATCTGAAGATTGCTGGAAGTTCAGGAAAGAGACATACTTGCTGATCACAATATTTATATTACTGATTACATCCTGCCTGTTCTCTTTACAAATGGACTTCCAGTAATATTTATTCATTTTACAGGATCATTGATAATAAACAACTTTTGGAACCTTTGCCCAAGATCCCCTCGTGAAGTCCGGCACCTTAACCGGCATGCCCTGGTTTTTAGCCGATGTACGCGACAGTTCAATAATGGATGACCACTCCGCGGCATCATAAACATCCTGGTCGAGGGGAAGGCCGTTCCTGAGACAATAGATCAGGCGGTAATCCATGATAAAGTCCATACCTCCGTGTCCCCCCACTTCCCTTGCTTTTTCTTCAATTTCTTCCACTATGGGATGGGTGTAAACAGCCAACAAAGAATCCATTTCTCCTTCGGGCATAAAATGGTGGGCATCAGGTTCCAGGGCAATACCGCGCCTGGGATATTTTTGTGCAAATCCTTTTGTGCCGCTTATAGTGTGCAGCCGGCTGTAAGGTCTCGGACTGGTTACATCGTGCTGCAGCAGGATTGTTTTACCCTTCCTGGTCTTTATGATCGAAGTGTTCATATCGCCTTTGGCATATTCCGTTTTGGCAAATTCTGAATCTTCCCCGAATTTTTCCCTGGCATAGGCGGTCATGCCAAACTGGTCGCTCGAAACAGAAACAAGATAATCCATTTTGTCGCCCCTGTGTATGCCCAGAATGTGACACAAAGGACCAAGTCCATGGGTGGGGTAGGTGTTGCCGTCTTCTTTCTCGAGGTGCTTCAGGCGCCACATGTTCCAGTAGCCGTTGGTATCAAAATTAAGCCACCGGAGATCGTGGATATAGGCACCTTCGCAATGGACAATTTCGCCAAACACACCCTGCTGCGCCATGTTCAGAGTGGTTATTTCGAAGAAGTCGTAATTGCAGTTTTCAAGCTGCATACAGTGCCGGCGGGTCTTTTCGGCAGTATTTACCAATTGCCAGCATTCATCGACCGTAAGTGCGGCAGGCACTTCAACGGCCACATGCTTTCCCTGTTCCATGGCATAAACCGCAATGGGCGTATGCAGGTCCCAATGAGTGCAGACATAAATAAGGTCAATGTCATCCCTTTCACAGATCTCTTTCCAGTCATCTGTACCAGTATAGCCGTCAGCCTCCGGTAAGCCCTTTTCCTTAAGCAGGTCCTGGCATTTATCCACATTTTCAGGTACAACGTCGCAAAGGGCTTTTATCTCTATATTTTCAAGGAAAGTGTACCTGTAGACAGCTCCGTAGCCCCTCATGCCCAGGCCTATGAAGCCAATCCTGACTGTATCGATCGGTTCACATCTCAGCTCGATGACATCTGACTGTCCTGCAGGCCTGGGAGGTTCAGGGAACAGGTCGATGGCCCCGGTATTTAACTTTGCCGATGAACTGTTTTCCGGACCAGGGGTGCAGGAGTTAAAAGCAATCACTAAAAGGACGAATGAAAATAATGCCAGTTTGTTCATGCCTGAAGGTCTTATGAATTAACCGGCCACACTGCCGGAAATCTGATTCATGCTGCTAATTTAGTGAATCCGTCCTTACCATGGCAACTCAAAAACATCGTATCTTTGCAACAGCAATACATGGTGGCATGGAAACTGCATTAAACCATTAAGCCTTTCTTTGCGTTATACATTTAAAAAGGGACATTTATTCCCTTCTGTTGAATACCCTTAATAGAATCTGCTATGTTCAAGAATTTAATCATCTTTTTATTAGTTACCTCAAGTTTTTTCACCCTGCAAGCCCAAATGGTCTCTATTTCACCTGCAACTGCGGGTCCGGAAGAGGCAGTTACCCTCACCTTTGACGCTACCCAGGGTAACGGCGAGCTTGCCGGTGTGGACAAAGTGTACATCCACCATGGTGTGGTTACAAGCAACGCCACAGGCACTGACTGGAATTATGTCATCGGTAACTGGGGAGAAGATGACGGGGTAGGGTTGATGACACCTGTAGAGGGCGAGCCCGATAAGTGGGAAATAGAGTTTACGCCAACTGTCCGCTCTTATTTCGGAGTTCCTTCCGGTACTAATATTTTCAGGATCTCCTGTGTGTTCCGCAATGCGGATGGCAGTGCAAAAGGGACAATGGCTCCGGGTGAATACGGATGGGGAACGGTTACATCCAGCCAGGATATCTATATTAATCTCAATGCAGGGAGTTATGTTTCCATTACAAGCCCCACAGGCACATCCAATTTCCTTGATCCCGGAGAAGGACTGGAGGTCAGTGCAATAGCTTCATCAGAGGTAACTTCTATGAAAATATGGCTTGATGAAGGGGAAGGTTATACCGAGAGGGCTTCGGTGACATCAGGCACATCCATTTCTTATAACTACGTGCCTGCGCAGACCCTGGTCCTTGGTATAAAAGTAACTGCCACGGTCAATTCTGAAGAACTTGAGATGGAAATAGCGCAAAATGTGGTCGTTCTCCAGGAAACAGTTGTAGCTGATCTTCCATCCGGATTAAGAAAGGGGATAAACTACCCTGATGACAACGATACCACTGTTTCGCTGGTATTGGAAGCGCCGGGAAAAGAATATGTGTTCGTGGTTGGTGATTTCACAGAGTGGAATGTGCTGGATGATTACCAGATGAAGGTCACGCCCGATGGTGAACTATTCTGGATCGAAATCACAGGACTGATTCCGATGCAGGAATATGTTTTCCAGTACTGGATGGATGATAATGTAAAAGTGGGGGACCCATATGCCGAGAAAGTGGCCGATCCCTGGAACGACCAGTACATTCCGGAAGAGGTCTATCCCAATCTGCCTGAGTACGACAGAACGGAATACCAGACAGCAACAGTCCTTCAAACAGGACAGGAGGAATTCCAGTGGGCCGCTTCAGAGGACACCTGGCAGGCGCCTGATGTTGAACACCTCATAATTTACGAACTGCACGTGCGTGATTTTCTGAAGTCGCATTACTACCAGGACCTTATTGATACGTTGCCCTACCTGAAAGAATTGGGCATCGATGCTATCGAGCTTATGCCGGTATCCGAGTTCGAAGGAAACGATTCATGGGGGTACAATCCTTCCTATTATTTTGCACCTGATAAATATTACGGGACCAAGAACGACCTGAAAGAATTCATCCAGGCGGCCCACCAGCATGGTCTTGCCGTTATCCTCGACATGGTCCTGAACCATGCCTATGGCCAGAACGCCTTGGTCAAAATGTATTTCAATGAAAGTGCCAACAAGCCTGCCCCTGATAACCCCTGGTTCAATGAAGAATATGTTGGGCCCTACCAGTGGGGGTATGACTTCAATCATGAAAGTGAATATACCAAAGCTTTTGTCGACAGTGTCAACAGGTACTGGCTGGAAGAGTATCATTTTGATGGTTACCGCTTTGACTTCACCAAAGGGTTTACCAATTATGCCCCCGGAGGAAGTATTGATGGTTATGACGAATCACGCATCGCAATCCTTAACAGGATGGCCGACAAGATATGGGAAGTGGACCCGGAAGCTTATGTGATACTCGAACACTGGGGTCCTGCACAGGAAGAGGCTGAACTGGCCGAAAGCGGCATGGTAATGTGGCGGAACAGGAGCTATGACCATGTCCCTGCAACTGTCGGCAATATAACCGGCAACTTTAACGGGATGGATGACCTGACCCATGTTTCCTATTTCAACAGCCATGACGAACAGCGGCTGGGGTATCACCTGATCACAGAAGGCCGCTCAAATGAAGCCTATGATATTAAAAATCCATTGATCACATTCGAAAGGCAGAAGCTGGCAGCAGCATTTACTTTCCTTTACCCTGGGCCCAAAATGATGTGGCAATTCGATGAACTGGGTTATGATATAGACATTAATTTCAACGGCCGGACGGGCCAAAAACCCCAACCCTGGGGAGCTGACGGCCTTGGATATTACGGTGACCCCCTGCGCCAGTACATTTATGATGCATACAAGGGTATCCTGGATGTCAGGAAACAAGTTGGGCCCGGTAAAATGGATGAGGCTGCCACTAATCATAAATTAAGCGGGGAAGCCAGGCGCCTCAGTTACGATACCGACAGCATAGACCTGGTGGTGGTCGGCAATTACGGACTTGAAAATGCCGTTATCGAAGCCACATTCAGTGAAACCGGCGATTGGTTCAATTATTTTTCCGGTGAAACGATCGATGTGACAGATGTAAACCAGTCCATTACACTGCGGGCCGGCGAATGGCACATTTTTACTTCGGAGAGGCTATCGGATGGAATGCCAGGCGTTGTTGAAGTTTTTGATACGCCGGTCTCCATTGTACCTTTCCCTTTTACCAAAAATGATGAGATAACCATTACCTTCGACGCCACCCGGGCCTGGGACAACAATACCGCAGGGCTTGTTGGCGCTGAAAAAGTGTACTTTCATTCAGGTGTGATCATGCAACACCCCGACAGCACCGAACTTGAAAATGTTGTCGGTACTTTCCTGGATGATGGGATTGGCCTGATGACCGAAGTGAGCGAAAACACCTGGGAGGTAACATTGACACCCTCCGATTACTATAGCATCGCCACAGACGAGGAGGTCTACAAGATCGGGATGTGGTTCAGGGATGCAAATAATGAGAATGAGGGAATGGGGTTCCGTAATAGCGTAATATACTTCAATGTTGAATCCGAACTTCCTTTTGTTTCCATAGATCCGCCGGCTTTTAATGCAAACACTGAGATCACGGTAACTTTCAATGCCAGGAAGGGCAACCAGGAGCTTGTGGGGGCTGATAAGGTGTACATGCACAGCGGGGTGACACTGGTAGATACAGAAAACCCCTGGAATAACGGATGGAACAACGTAGTGGGCAACTGGGGCGAAGACGACGGAGTAGGGCAGATGTCGAAAGTGCCGGGTGAAGATGACCTCTGGCAGATAACCTTTGTTCCCGAAAACTATTACGGTCTGGGGAGTGATGATTTTGTTTACTGGATCTCTGCAGTTTTCCGTAATGCCGATGGCTCAGTTAAAGGCACCGGGACACCTGGTGAATTCGATAATGGGATTATTGACGATAATCTCGATTTCTTTATCCGTAACCAGGGCTATTTTTCAGTGGAAGAACTGGAAGATAATGCAAC
>CAZXWD010000162.1:0-5393 GCA_964644135.1 uncultured Bacteroidales bacterium
GATAACTGATAACTCAAAATTATAAGATGCCGGAGGCATCACATATTTATAGAAAGATTAACAGGAAAGCACCTGCCGACCCCGGAGGGGTCGAATAAACCCTGGAAAGGGATCCTCCCTGCCATTACCGTCGAAGAATGTATGAACGGTCCCGGATTGATAGCGGATCAATCCTTTCAATCAATTAAGACGTAAATAAACCTGGTTTTTAGCTATTTACAGATAGAAATTACCTCCAGGTCGATTATATCCCTGTTTGTTGTCGCGGAGATCCCGGGAGGAGTTTTTTTCTTCTTAAGCATAACGGTTACATCAACTGAGCGAACCTTGTCAGAATCAACAGGCGTCACAATCAGTCCCGGAGTAAAGTTTTGCATCCCTGACTCCGATTGCAATGGTGCCGAGGGGATTCCCGGTGTAATATCAACATGGTTACCTGCACATGCGGTGCCATCCTGCAGGAATTCCACCAGCGAAATTTCACCGCTGCCAGGTGCATTCAATCCGGTTGTGGATGCAGACCCAAGCATGAGAAAGCTGCTGTCGGGACGCTGCACCAAAGAATACCCATCCTGGAACCCATCAATACCATAGGCATATGACCATTCAAACTGACCATCGGCATCAATTTTCACCAGCCATGCATTCCGGTCCGCAAATTTGCCAAAGCTGCTGGTGTTTCCTATGACAGCGAATCCGTTGTCATAGGTCAGGATGATGGACTCGGCAAAATCATTCTGACTCCCGCCATAAGTATAGCTCCAGACCGTGTTCCCTGAGCGGTCCATCTTACGGACATAGTAATCCGCACCTCCTGCCCCATAGCTATAGGTATAGCCCGCCATAACATAGCATGAATCATGACTCAGGGTTAAATCTTTACCCCTGTCAATATCATCCCCTCCCAGCAGATATGAAAGTTGTATATTCATTAGTGAATCATAGGTTACAAACTTCATATCATCATTTCCCAGTGCACCATTCTCCTGGTGTCCCAGCATGGCGTATCCATTTTCATGGTCCTTGATCAATGCCTGTCCATGATCGTTTTCCGAAGTGCCTATGGTATACCCCCAGACCCAGTTTCCGCCGGTATCGGATTTAACAATGTACATGTCGAGGTCCGAATCTGCAGGATCTTCCCTGGTGCCAAAAGATACAAACCCCGAATCTGAATCCTGGATCACATCATAGCCTGTTTCATCGCCTGTGGATCCGTACGCCTGGTACCATTGCTGGTTACCGGCACTGTCCAGTTTCATGACCAGCATCTGCAGATGATTGGGTTCCCCCCAGTTGGCTTCGCCATTCAGGATAAATCCACCATCCCAGGTTGGTTTTACTGAATAGCAGATATCATTATTTATAAAACCATGGGATTGTGCCCAGATGATATCTCCAGCTTCATCCATTTTCATGATGAGGTAGTCCAGTCCTCCCGCCCCAAAACTATGTGTACACCCGGCGCCCACGGAACCACCATCCGGCAGGGATGAAAGGCAATACCCTTCCTCAATGCTGTTTCCGCCTATCAATTTTGAAACAGGGATATACGATCCATCTTCCCGGATACAGCGCACAAAACCTCCCCTGGCACGTACACCTTCCTGTTTCCAGATAGAAATTCCGGTATTCCCGAAATTCATTGCGAAGCTTTGCTCACCATTCGGCTGCCGGGTCCAGTATATACCTGTAGTCAGCGTACCTTGAATGGAACCATCAAATTGGTGACGGTATCCATAGTTTGTGAGCCGTAGCGGGGAAAAGAATGCACTTTGATGGTTCATCCATTCCTCTGAGGACATGGTCCATTCCGCCAGCGTTGGCACCCTCCATCCCTGGGGACACGGATTGTTCAAATATCCTGATGAATCTCCCCAAAGGGATGAATCCGGGGTTGCCAGCCAATCGTAAGGCTGGGAGCTGCTCAGGATAAAACTATCATGGCCAGGTGAGCTGTTGTTTGATAAAACACTGGTCGTATCACTTGAAGGGAGCTGATGCCCATCGATCCCCCTTCCCCATTGAAAATATCCGCCACGAGCCAGGGAATCTTTATCAGTAACTGCAACCCTGGTTGCGCCTATATTCCGGTCGAGCCAACACCTGCCATTATACTCGACCGTGCCATACTCCAGGCCATAATGGTACAATGTCAGACTTCCACAGGGAGTATTGCGATTGAGCACCTCTTGTGTATTTACCCAGGTTTGTGTATCGAAGAATTCCAGGGAATGGGTATCAACATTGTAGATAATCAGCCCTTCGGCCGGATTTAAAATGGAATCGCGTTGGGCTGATGTCATCCTGGGGATCAGCATGCCTCTATCCTGGCTTTCCACCTCCAGCATTGCTGAAGTATCAGGTTTGCTTTTATTCCGGGAGATAATGGTCTGCCCATAGCTTCCCAAACCAATTGTAAACATGAGGGATAGAAGGAGCAATAAGTGATATTCTCTATACTTTCCGATCATTTTTTCTCCCTTCACTGGCCGCTGCAAACGTTTGTGATATACCCGCCACCACCCAGTGTTCCGCCTGCTCCATAGCCTCCATAATTACCAACCGTTCCCCCGCTGTTGATGCTGCCCCCAAATCCTGTGACAGCGCCACCGGAACCGGTGTTTCCACAACTCTGGCCTGCACGGTTGATCCTGACCAGGTACATATCTTCACCACCGCTGCCGAAAGATGTTGTTGACCCGGCCAGAAGGTAAGTACCCCCGGGTTCTTCACACATATCAAATAAATATTCATCGCCGGAACCTCCCACAGTCAGGAATCCATTCACACCGAAACTGCTGTCTGGTATTCCTGCCGACGTGAATTTCACCACGTACATGTCGTATCCTCCATTTCCGTAAGAATTTGTATATCCCCCCACCAGGAAAGTGCCATCATTATTCAGAAGGATGGTGCGGCCGGTTTCACGTCCGCTTCCTCCTGCAGTTACGGATCCATTGGTTCCAAAGCTGGCATCCAATGCCCCTGAGGAGGTGAATTTAACTATATAGAGGTCAGTATAACCTGCACCGTAAGAGTAGGTTGCTCCGACAGCAAGAAGCCCCCCGTTCGCGGTTTCCTTAACATCAATAGCAAAATCGTCTTCATTTCCACCAAAAGTGACAGTGCTGTTCACCCCGAAACTGCTGTCAGGGGTTCCATCTGGTCTGACCTTAAATAGATACATGTCATACCCACCTGCACCGAAAGAGTTAGTATATCCACAGGCAATGTAACCGTAATCAGAGGTCTCCTCAACCGCCATCAGGTAATCATTCTGATCACCCCCGATCCACAACTTTCCCTGTGATGAAAAATCCCAGTCACGGTCACCATCTGGCGTTAATTTGTGCATATATCCCTGGAAGTTGGTGGCCGAGATATATTGAATCCCGCACAAAATAAATCCCCCACCCAGTACTGTCTCCATATCATAGCATTTCTCGTCATAATACCCGCCGACGGTCCTGGTTCCGAGGCTCCCAAAATCCGTGTTGAGGCTGCCGTCATCATTGAATTCCCATATATAACCGTCACTGCCACCGCCACCAAATGAGGATGTATAGCCTGCCATCACCATTCTGCCATCACTGGTTTCTATTATATCCCACGCCTCCTCATCGCCTGAACTTCCTCCGATACTTTGTCTGCCGAAACCGTTAAAGCTTGAATCTACACTAAAATCACTATTCAATCTGAGGATGTGGGCATCATAACCATTGGTGAGATATTTATTGGTGCGTCCGGCCAGAATGATCTTGCCGTCATTTCTGGCAAGAATGGCTGTCCCCCTTTCCTCCCATTGCGTGCCAAATGCCAGTTGTTCGCTGGTCAAATCATAACTGACCCCGTTCTGGCTGAATGATACCCAGGTAATCCCATTATAAATCTCAAGCGCTTTGTTTGAATAGTTGTATATCATGAGGCCTTCAGCCGGGTTATCGATGCCGGCCTTTTCTACCTCGTACATTCTTGGGGGCAAAAATCCCTGGTCGATGGATTGAACATCAAGTATGGCGGAAGAATCGGCTGGGGCGCCTGTTTTGTTGATCGAGACCTGTGCTAATAAAGGAGGATACAATAATCCAATGAATAGTGGAATAAAGAAAAAACGTTTCATCGATCTGGCTTTTGGAAGAAAAAAAATAGTCACTTTAGCTAGTTGGCTTAATAGAACTATATTACCCTCAAATTTAGTTAAATTATTTAAAGGATTTATAGCCGTTACTAATGAGCGAGAATCCTGGCTGGCCTTTCACAGGATAATTTAGTTGAAAAAATGGGTAGTATATATCTAAGAATTAAGAATTCTAACTCAAAAAATGAAAGATGCGAAAAGATGGCAGATGGCAGGGTCATACTTTCATTTGCGAAAGCGTTCGATTGTCGATTTGATGCCACCACCTCCGGAGCGGTCATAAGGAGGTTCAAATTTCAGGTTTCAAGGTACGAGATGAAAGTACGAGATTGAAATTTCAAGATTTCCCCGCTCCTTTGCTTCTCCGCCTCTCTGCTTTTTAGCCATAGAAATATATCGATTTTCTCAACTGCCGACTGACTTGACTGCCGACTGACTTGACTGACCCGACTGACTTGACTGCCGACTTATAACTGATCATTGATAACTGAAGACTGATAACTCAAAATTATAAGATGCCGGAGGCATCACATCTTTATAAAAGATTAACAGGAGGATCCCCGTCGACCCCGGAGGGGTCGTATATGCTTTAACACAAGAATACCAACAACGCAGGGATGCTATACAGTTCCTTGAAGAGGACAACAAGAGTGATCTGACTTTGCTGATAAACTCCATGAGTTCCAAAGAGATCGTACACCTTATGGAACATCTTGGAAAAGAGGATCAAATGAAGTTGCTAACCATGCTGGAGCCCGAAGATGCAGCGGTTGTGATGGAGGAGATCCCAGAGGCACAGGCTGTTGAGATTATTGAAGAGTTGCCGGAAAAAGATGCTGCCGCCATCCTCGATGAAATGGAGAGTGACGAACAGGCCGACATCATAAAGGAACTCATCGGGACCTATCCTGACCACCATTACCGATATGGTAGGGTTTTTTCTGGCGCTGACTTTTGCATCCGTAGCATTGAGTCAGATAGCCGGTATATGAACCGGTTCAAAAAGTTTCCAATGATTTTACCGGTCACCTCACCGCATTCATTTTCCGGTTGTCGAAACTCATTGATGTTTGTTTTGATGGCTTTTTAGTTATATATATATAAGAGCAACAACATCACGCCGAATTGCGACTTGCATTGATATTGCCGTACAGAGACCGCTCGACGATCTTCTCATACTCCTTCCTGTATTTTCCGGGTTTTCCTGCTTTTTGCAAGGCGTATTGCTGGATGACCAGCAAGGGAAAGACGA
>CAZXWD010000163.1:0-5382 GCA_964644135.1 uncultured Bacteroidales bacterium
GTACTTGGAAATTAGTGAAGCGTGAAGTGACTCCATTTCTTGTTTCTCACAGATCCCACTGATTTTACACGATTCCACAGATAATTCATGAATCGTGAATAGTGAGTCGTGAATCGAAAAAATAGGTCCTGGGTGCTGGGTCCTGGGTGCTAGGTACTAGGTCCTGGGTACTGGGTTGACCATGCCTAAATAGCGTTGACCGTTTTTATAAACTTTATTGGTGCTTCTGCGCTCCTTAGCTTCTGCGCCCCTGAACTTTAATCATTAATTGTTAATTGTTCATTGCTGCCTGGAAAGGGTTTCAGGCAGAGTACGGAAAGTAAAGCAGAGTAACGCAGAGAAGCCATAAGCCAGCAGCTAAAAGCCATCAGCCAAAAGCTAACAGCCAACAGAACACAGATTAATCGGATTTACACGGATAATTTAAAATTCATCTTAAAACTCAACACTCAACTCTATCTTATATAGCTTCCCGTTTCCGTCAAATCATCGGGTGTGAGCAGCTTGAGCCTGCCCTGGCTGTCTTCGCTCGAAAGGATCATGCCCTGCGATTCAACTCCTCGTAACTTCCTGGGCTCCAGGTTCAGGACAAAGCAGTATTGATTACCAACAAGATCCTCCGGTTTATAATACTGGGCGATGCCTGAGACTACAGTCCTGTTGTCAATTCCGGTATCAATGGTCAGCTTCAGCAGCTTATCGGTTTTCGGGACTTTCTCGGCCTCAACTACTTTTGCCACCCTGATGTCGAGCTTCATGAAATCGTTGTAATTGATCAGCTCTTTCGGGGGGTCAAAGGCCTTGCTTTCTTCCTCATTTTCCTTCCTGGTGTCAAGCAGTTTCTTTACCTGGGCCTCGATCACCTTGTCATCGATCCTTTCGAAAAGGTATGTGGCTTTGTTTAGCTCGTGCCCAGCCTCCAGGAGGTCTGTTTTTCCCGCTTCCTGCCACGGCCTGTTCCCGATGTTCAGCATGCCGTTCAGCTTCTTTGCCGTGAATGGCAGGAAAGGCTCGCAAACTATGGCCAGGTTTGCACAGATCTGAAGCGAAATGTTCAGAATAGTCCTGACCCTGCCTTCATCGGTTTTGATCAGTTTCCAGGGCTCCGAGTCGGTAAGGTATTTGTTGCCCAGCCGTGCCAGGTTCATCATCTGGTTGAGCGATTCCCTGAAGCGGAAATTATCAAGGCTTTTGCCGATCCTGGCGGGATAAGCGGTGATCTCTTCCAGCACTCGTTTATCTTCGGAGTTCAGGTCCTTTCTTTCCGGAACCTCATTACCGAAATACTTATCGGTCAGTACCAGTGTCCGGTTTACGAAATTGCCGAATATGGCCAGCAGCTCGTTGTTATTCCTTGCCTGGAAATCTTTCCAGGTGAAGTCGTTGTCCTTGGTCTCGGGTGCATTTGTAGTGAGCACATACCGCAGCACATCCTCCTTACCGGGGAATTCTTCAAGATACTCATGGAGCCACACTGCCCAGTTTCTCGATGTTGAGATCTTGTCGCCTTCAAGGTTCAGGAACTCGAAGGCCGGCACATTGTCGGGCAAAATGTAGGAGCCTTCATGCTTGAGCATCGAAGGGAAGATAATGCAGTGAAAAACGATATTGTCTTTCCCGATGAAATGGATCATCCGTGTATCAGATGATTTCCAGTAGGGTTTCCAGTCCTTGCCGGCTTGTTCTGCCCATTCCTTTGTAGCAGAAATATAACCTATCGGGGCGTCAAACCAGACGTAAAGCACCTTGCCTTCAGCGCCTTCAATGGGCACTTTCACGCCCCAGTTGAGGTCGCGCGTAACGGCCCTGGGCTGAAGCCCGTGATCGATCCATGATTTGCACTGTCCATAAACATTGGGCTTCCAGTCGTCTTTATGCCCCTCGATGATCCATTCCTTAAGCCAGTCTTCATATTTGTCGAGCGGCAGGTACCAGTGTTTTGTCTCTTTTCTGACGGGTGTGTTTCCGCTCAGGGCAGATTTAGGCTTGATCAGCTCGGTGGGACTGAGTGAGCTGCCGCAGTTTTCGCACTGGTCGCCGTAAGCTTTCTCATAGGAACAATTGGGGCATGTACCGATGATATACCTGTCGGCCAGGAATTGACCTTCTTTTTCATCGTAGTATTGTTCCGTGGTTTTTTCAACGAATTCGCCTTTATCATAAAGGGTTTTGAAGAATTCGGCTGCTGTTTCGTGATGTATCTTGTTGGAAGTCCTGGAATAGATATCGAAGGAAATGCCAAACTCCTCGAATGACTTTTTGATCATTTCATGGTATTTGTCAACGATCTGCTGGGGTGTCACCCCTTGCTGCCTTGCTTTAATGGTAATCGGCACACCGTGTTCATCCGATCCGCCGATAAATACAACGTCGATCCCTTTTTTTCTCAGATACCTCACATAAATATCAGCAGGCACATACACTCCTGCCAGGTGACCTATGTGCAATGGGCCGTTTGCATAGGGCAGGGCTGATGTCACATTATATCTTTTGAATTTTCCTTCGGGCTTCTCCATGTTGACCATAATTTATGCAAAAGTAGGAAAATAGCTGATAGAAGATGGCTTTTGGCAGGTGGTCAGAAATTTCACCCACTGACTATAGTCACTGAGTAAAACATTATGTTAAATAGCTTACTGAGTAACTATAGTCACTGAGTGAAACATTATGTTAAATAACTTACTGAGTAACTATAGTCACTGAGTGAAAATATTATTTTAAAAACCCCACCCCTCTAAAACATTATAAACCAACACTATACACACAAAGCACATTTTTCCCGCTCTCCTTCGACCAGCCTTCTGTATATTCGTGGTAATTATTCTTAAAAAACTAATTACATATGATCACACCCCCCTGCCTCAAACCGGGCGATAAAATAGGAATCGTTTCACCCGCCAGGAAAATACCGCGTGAAGAAGTTTCAACCGCTATTAATATGTTCAATGAATGGGGGCTCGAAGTGGTGGAAGGGAAACACCTTTATGATTCCTGTCACCAATATGCCGGAACAGATGAGGCGCGTGCCAATGACTTCCAGGAAATGCTCAACGATGAAAGTATTAAGGCCATAATTTGCTCAAGAGGAGGTTATGGAACTGTAAGGATCATCGACCGGATCGATTTCAGCAACTTCATGAAAAACCCCAAATGGATAATCGGGTACAGCGATATAACCGTTTTCCATTCCCATATCAACAGGCATTGCAACACCGAAACTCTGCACGCCATTATGCCTGTCAATATAAAAAGCCCCTACAATGATGATCCATCCGTAGATTCTTTGAAAAAGGCCCTTTTTGGTCAGAAGCTTGAATATACTGTCCCAACAGATCCCGGGTCAAGAAGAGGCAGGGCCGAAGGGGTGGTTACAGGGGGCAATCTCTCTATGCTCTACAGCCTGATGGGATCCCCATCCGACATAAACACAAACGGCAGGATCCTCTTCATCGAAGAACTGGACGAGTACCTCTACCACATCGACAGGATGATGATGAACCTCAAAAGATCTGGCAAACTGGCTGAACTGGAAGCATTGATAGTAGGGGGCATGACCGGTATGCGCGACAATAAGGTGCCTTACGGCAAGACTGCCAATGAGATCGTGATGGAAACGGTTTCAGAATATGACTACCCGGTTGTCCTGAATTTCCCGGCAGGGCATACAGCCGACAACCGCGCCCTCATTATGGGAAGAATAATTACCCTGGAAGTGCTTGATCAGACGAGACTTACATTCGAATAGCAATTTTTTTCGGTTTTCAACAGGTATTTTTTGCCCCTTTCCCGATCAATACTGTATGGCTAAGCATAACGATACCGGTAACAAGGGTGAGGAGATCGCTGTTGATTACCTGAAAGGCAATGGATACTTCATCAAGGAGCGAAACTGGAGGTTCGGTAAGAACGAGATCGATGTTATCGCCAGCGATGGCAAAGAACTCGCGATTGTTGAAGTGAAGACGCGCAGCAGCCGCTACCTGGTGGAGCCTTTCACGGCTGTTACAAGGACCAAGCAGAAACTGCTGATAAGGGCGGCCAATGCCTATGTCAAAAGGGTTAATTACTGCGGCGATGTCAGGTTCGACGTGATCTCCATCATCCTGTTCCCCGATAGTCATGAACTGGAGCACATGAAAAATGCTTTTTACCCGCTGATGAGATAACTATTTGCTACCTTTGCAAACCATTTGATTAAAAGGAAGATAGGCTCATTATATGGAAAAACCATCGGGTAAAGGAAGGAAGAAGAAGGGAGATTTCTCCAGGTTCATAAAAAAGAAGACGGGGAAAGGGAAGAAGAGGCCCTTTAAAGATCTGTCAGGCAAAAAGTCAGGGCCGGTAAAACCCGGCAGGGGCAATAGGGATAAACGCGGCCAGGGTGAACTGATCAGGCTGAACAAGTACATTTCCAATGCCGGGGTATGCTCACGCCGGGAAGCCGATGACCTGATCCAGGCCGGCGCTATCAAGGTGAACGGGGAAATTGTTTCGGAACTGGGCACTAAAGTGAGCATCCACGACAAGGTCCAGTTCGGCGACCAGACCCTGTCGCTGGAAAAGTTCCGGTACGTGCTGCTGAACAAGCCCAAGGGTTATATCACAACCATGGATGACCCTTATTCGCGAAATACCGTTATGCAGCTTGTCGCCCCGGCCTGCAGGGAGAGGATATACCCGGTGGGGCGCCTCGACAGGAACACTACCGGGCTGTTGCTTTTCACCAATGACGGGGAGCTTGCCAAAAAACTGACCCATCCCAGGCATGGAGTAAGAAAGGTTTATCATGTGGTGCTTGATAAAAACCTCACCAAAGAGGATCTTGAGAAGATACAGAAGGGAATAGAACTGGAAGACGGCATTGTCCGTGTGGATGATATCGGTTATGACCTTGTTGCAGGCAGTAAAAACGAAGTGGGCGTGGAGATCCATTCAGGCAGGAACAGGGTAGTTAGGAGGATATTCGAGAGCCTTGGCTATAAGGTGATCCGTCTCGACAGGACCATGTTTGCCAGCCTGACCAAGAAAAACGTACCACGCGGCAAATGGCGGCATCTCAATGAGAAGGAAGTGAATATGCTGAAAATGCTTGGATGATCAGAGTTGAGATCTGAGAGTTGAGAGTTGAGATGAGGAGGGGTTATTAATTATTCATTATCCTTTTGTACCTTTGCGGCCTGTTAAGCCCGGATGGCGGAATTGGTAGACGCGTTGGTCTCAAAAACCAATGGGGTAATTCCCGTGCCGGTTCGATCCCGGCTCCGGGTACTACGAAGCGAAGATATTGGCTCTTCGCTTTTTTGTTTCCGCGTGCCGGCTGAAGGCGCCAGCCTGAAGTCCTCGATGAGCGGAGCGAATCGGGATTCGATCCCGGCTCCGGGT
>CAZXWD010000164.1:0-5375 GCA_964644135.1 uncultured Bacteroidales bacterium
TTCACGCTTCACGCTTCTATGTGGTCAAAACATTTCAAAGTCCATGTTGTTACATAGGTAACGAAATAATCATTTAAGATTTCGTACATTTGTGTTCGCAATTTTGAAACAGTCTAAATAAAATTAAAGAACTACTTATGCCTGAAGATCAAGATAAAATATTGCAGGAAGTTACTGGTGGCGAGTATAAGTATGGCTTCTATACCGATATTGAAATGGATACCGCCCCGCCTGGGCTCAACGAGGATATCATCAGGTTCATATCTGCAAAAAAGAATGAACCGGAATGGCTGCTGGAAAAACGTTTGAAAGCATACAGGCACTGGCTTACCATGAAGGAGCCCGACTGGGCCCACCTGAACATTCCCCCTATCGACTACCAGGCTGTGTCGTACTTCGCGGCGCCAAAGAAAAAACAACTGGATTCACTGGATGAGGTTGACCCCGAACTGCTCGAAACATTCGATAAGCTCGGCATCTCCCTCGACGAACAGAAAAGGCTCACCGGCGTGGCCGTGGATGCCGTGATGGACAGTGTTTCTGTTAAGACCACTTTCCAGGACACCTTGGAAAAACACGGGATCATCTTCTGCTCTTTCAGCGAAGCGGTGCATAAACACCCCGACCTGGTCCAGAAATACATGGGAATGGTGGTGCCCTATACCGACAACTACTTCGCAGCGCTGAACTCAGCCGTCTTCACCGACGGATCGTTCTGCTACATCCCCAAAGGGGTGCGCTGCCCGGTGGAACTGAGCACCTACTTCCGCATCAACGCGGCCAATACAGGACAGTTTGAAAGGACCCTCATTGTTGCCGAAGATGATTCGTATGTAAGCTACCTGGAAGGCTGTACGGCGCCCATGCGCGACGAGAACCAGCTACACGCAGCCGTGGTGGAGATCATCGCCATGAACAATGCCGAAGTGAAATACTCAACCGTGCAGAACTGGTACCCGGGCAATAAAGAAGGCAAGGGCGGCATCTATAATTTCGTCACCAAGCGCGGGATGTGCAAGGGAGAGAGCTCGAAGATCTCATGGACACAGGTGGAGACCGGCTCGGCCATAACCTGGAAGTACCCGAGCTGCATGCTGCTGGGCGATAATTCCATCGGCGAGTTCTACAGCGTAGCCGTGACCAACAACCGCCAGCAGGCCGATACGGGATCGAAAATGGTGCACGTTGGGAAGAACACCAAAAGCACCATCATCTCCAAGGGTATTTCGGCCGGGTACAGCAACAATTCATATCGTGGATTGGTGAAGATGACTCCAAGGGCTGTGAACTCCAGGAACTTCAGCCAGTGCGACTCGCTGCTGCTGGGCGACAAATGCGGCGCACATACGTTCCCGTACATTGAGTGCGACAACAAATCGTCGATAGTGGAGCATGAGGCCACCACTTCAAAGATATCCGACGACCAGCTATTTTACTGCCTGCAGCGCGGCATAGACACCGAAAAGGCTATAGGCCTGATCGTAAATGGGTATGCCAAAGAGGTACTGAACAAGCTTCCGATGGAATTTGCAGTGGAGGCACAGAAACTGCTGTCGATCTCACTTGAAGGAAGTGTAGGATGACAGTTTTGAGATTTGAGTTTTGAGATTTGAGATAATTGTTAATTATTAGAAGTTATGTTATTAGAGATAAAAGATTTGCACGTTGAAATTGGAGGCAAAGAGATCATCCATGGGCTGAACCTCCAGGTGAACAAGGGAGAGATACACGCCATAATGGGGCCGAACGGCACCGGGAAAAGCACACTGGCAATGGCCATTGCCGGCAAGGAAGGCTATGAAGTGACCGGCGGCGACATCCTCTATAAAGGGGAGAGCATTATCGAAATGCCGCCGGAGGAAAGGGCCCGAAAGGGTATCTTCATGGGGTTCCAGTACCCTGTAGAAATACCAGGTGTAAGCCTTACCAATTTCATGCGCACAGCCATCAACGAGATCAGGGAATATAAGGGTGAAGAACCTATGTCGGCATCCGATTTCCTGAAGATGATGGAAGAGAAGAAAAGGCTTGTCGATATCCAGACAAAGCTCACAAAAAGGTCGGTGAACGAAGGGTTCTCAGGCGGGGAGAAAAAGAAGAACGAGATCTTCCAGATGGCCATGCTGAACCCCACGCTCTCGGTGCTCGATGAAACCGATTCGGGGCTCGACATCGATGCCCTGAAGACAGTGGCCAATGGTGTTAATGCCTTAAGAAGCGATGAAAATGGCACTGTGGTGATCACCCATTACCAGCGATTGCTTGAATACATCATACCCGATTTTGTTCACGTTATCTACGACGGAAGGATAGTGAAATCGGGCACCAAGGGCCTTGCCCTGCAGCTTGAAGAACAGGGCTATGAATGGATCAAGAAGGAAATCGAAGACGCCTGAAAAACTGTTTAGGAGGAAAATATTGTGATGAAACAGATATTATCCAACGGAAATATTAAGGAAGACCTGATCAGCCAGTTTGAGAGCCAGCAAGAAGTGGTCTACAAAAACGACACAAAGAACGTGGCTAAACTGCGCTCGCAGGGACTGGAAAAGATGCGCGAGCTTCCTTTCCCGACCAGGAAAACCGAAGACTGGAAGCATACCGATCTCCGGCCGGCCCTCGCAAAGAATTATGTGCATTTCCTCGACAGGGAAGACAGCAACAAGGACATCGACCAGATCTTCACCTGCGAGATTCACAATTTTGAAACGGAGCAACTTTCTCTCCTCAACGGCTGGTACCAGGGCGATAAGGAACAACTGAAAAAATATAAGAATGGCGTGGTCGCCGGCAGCCTGTCGAAAGCGATGGAGCAATATCCGGAGCTCGTCGACAAGCACCTGGGAAAATACGCCGACCTGGATAAAAATATTTTTCATGCACTGAACACCTCATTTTTCCAGGATGGTATCTTCATATACGTGCCGGATAATGTGCAGGTCGAGATGCCGTTGCAGAGTGTGAGCATTGTCAACCACTCCGACAACATCATGCTGCACACCAGGAACCTCCTGGTCCTCGGCAAGAACAGCAGCCTTACCTTTGTCCAGTGCGACGATTCGACCAACCACCAGGCGAGCTTCATAAACTCCCTCACGGAGGTGTTCATCGATGAAAATGCCAGCCTGGACCATTACAAGCTCCAGAACCTGAACGACGACACTTCACTGCTTAACTCAACCTATTTCCACCAGGAAAAAGACAGCAGGCTGAGCACCAACTCCATCAGCCTCAACGGCGGACTTATCAGGAACTACAATCATGTGAAACTGAATGGCAGGTTTGCCGGGGCGGATATCCTGGGTGTTTACCTCATGGACAAGGAACAGCATGTGGATAACCAGGTGTATGTTCACCATGCCATGCCCGACTGTCAAAGCAACGAACTGTTCAAGGGTATCCTCGATGATGAGGCCAGCTCCGTGTTCAACGGCCATATCCTGGTCGACCGCGACGCACAGCACACCAATGCTTTCCAGAACAACAGGAACATGCTGCTTACCGACAGGGCATCGGCCAATGCCAAGCCTTTCCTTGAGATCTATGCCGATGATGTGAAGTGCTCGCACGGCGCCACGGTAGGCCAGCTCGACAACGACGCCCTCTTTTACATCAAATCTAGAGGGATCTGCGAAGCCAGCGCAAGGTTACTGATGATGTATGCTTTTGCGGCTGAGATCATCAATCATATAAAGATAGATGCACTGAAGCAACGGATCGACGATATGGTGAAAAAACGCCTGCGCGGAGAGCTTTCCATCTGTGAAAGGTGTGTGCTGCACTGCAGCCAGCAGGAAAAAGAGCTTAATTTCGAGATCGACATGAGCAAGGTTTGACCGCCGCAAGGTCACTCCTCATTTTTCTGAAAGTTGATAAATTGACTGATCATCTGCGAAGGGGCTTGCTGAAAGTTCCTACCTTCGCTGTATACCAATACTTTAAACTGTGAGTTTCGATATAAATAGCATTAGACACGATTTCCCGGTCCTTGACAACAAGGTTTACGACAAGCATCTTGTTTACCTCGATAATGCAGCAACGACCCAGAAATCGAGGGACGTCATAAGCCGGGTCTCCGATTACTACAGGAATGAGAATGCGAACATCCACAGGGGTGTCCATTACCTGAGCCAGCAAGCCACCGAAGCTTTTGAAAATGCGAGGAAAACGGTTAAGGAGTGGATCAACGCTGAAGAAACACGCGAAATAATATTTACAAAAGGGGCCACGGAGGCCGTAAACCTGGTTGCACACTCATTTGCGAGGCCCAACCTTGAAGCGGGCGACGAGGTGATCATTTCAGAGATGGAGCACCATTCCAACCTGGTACCATGGCAGGTGGTCTGTGAGGAGAAAGGGGCAGTATTGAAGGTAATCCCTTTTAGCGAAGACGGCGAACTGGATCTGGCTGAATACAAAAAATTCCTGAGTGAAAAAACGAAACTGGTTGCCATTACGCATGTCTCAAATGTGCTGGGGACCATTAACCCTGTAAAGCACATGATAGATATAGCCCACAAGCAGGGTGTTCCTGTGCTTGTGGACGGAGCCCAGGCCATACCGCACAGTGAAGTGGATGTGCAGGCGCTCGGCTGTGATTTCTACTGCTTTTCTGGTCATAAAGTTTACGGCCCCATGGGCATAGGCGTGCTTTACGGAAAGTCAGGCCTGCTGGAAAAGATGCCACCATACCAGACCGGCGGTGAGATGGTGGATAATGTGACGATCGAAAAAACAACCTATAATGAACTCCCCTATAAATTCGAGGCAGGGACGCCGAATGTAGCAGGTGTGGTCGGTCTTGAGGCTGCACTTAAATACATTGAGAAGGTTGAGTTGAAGGATATAGAGAACCATGAACAGGAGTTACTCGATTATGCAACCGTTGAACTTCTGAAAATTGAAGGGGTTACCATTTACGGCACTTCCGACCACAAATGCAGTGTGGTTTCTTTCAACATGGAAGGCATCCATCCGTATGATGCCGGTATCATCATCGACCAGATGGGTGTGGCTGTTCGTACAGGCCACCACTGTGCCCAGCCGATCATGGACCGTTACGGCGTACCGGGAATGATCCGCGCCTCCTTCGGCCTTTACAATACCCTGCAGGAAGTCGACCGACTTGTGGAAGCGGTGAAGCAAGCCAGGAAGATGCTGGGATAAATGAATAATTAATAATGAAAGCGCAGGAGCTCAGGGGCTCAGAAGCTCAGAAGCGCAGGGGCTCAGAAGCTCAGGGGCGCAGGGGCTCAGGGGCTCAGAAGCGCAGGAGTTCAGGAAGACTGTCTTCAGTCGTCAGTTATCAGTCATCAGTTACCAGTTACTAATTATTAAACTCTAAGCTCTAAGCTCTAAACTCTAAGCTCTAAGCT
>CAZXWD010000165.1:0-5371 GCA_964644135.1 uncultured Bacteroidales bacterium
TCACTATTGCCTTGCCCACCGTGCACCTGGGCTGGAGCTCCCGCGCTTTCATTGTAATTGTTAATTGTTCATTGTTAATTATGCATTGCTCCTGAGCCCCTGTGCTTCTGCGCTTCTGAGCCATTTTCCCCCTCTTCCCCTCTTCTTAACCTCCTATTTTCTTATCCTCTTATTTTCCAGCTTATCCAGGAAGTTTCACGCAGAAATCGCTGAGTATTTCCAGAGAGCGCAGAGAAAGCATGTTGCAATTTGATAAAAAGCACTTACAAAACTGATATGAATTATCTAAACTCTAAGCTCTCTCTTTCCGCCTCTTCCCCTCTTTCCCTTTTCCCGCGCTCCCGTGCTCCCGAGCCTCCGCGCTTCCATTGTTCATTGTTAATTGCCCCCACCCCCAACCCCTCCCCATGCCAGCAAACCGGCTACCTGACGCAAAACAACGGGGAGGGGGGCTTTGTTTATTCCCTTCGTTTCTATTGATATATAACTCCTCCGGAGTAAATCTTTTACATCCTGACGAACAATGAAAAAAACGTGAAGTGTAAAGAAACACCTCCCATCTTCACCTCCTCCTATTTTCTAAACCTCCTAACCTCTTATTTTCTACTCCGAGCTCCCGAGCCTCCGCGCTCCCGTGCTCCCGAGCTCCCGAGCTTGCATTGTTCATTGTTCATTGTTCATTGTTCATTGTTAATTATTAATTACTCTAACACCCTAGCACCCTAGCACCCTAACACCTTAACACTTTTATTTACCTTTGACCAAAACAATCGCTATGAACATCATTGTTACCGGCGCGAGCCGTGGGATCGGATACGAGCTTGTAAAAAATCTTACCACCAGGCCCGGCAATCATGTGCTGGCCATATCCAGGAACATGGAAAAACTGCTGATGTTGCAACAGGAAGTACAAGACAATCCTTCTGAATGCTCTGTTCTTTCTACCGATCTTTCCCGGATCAGCGAAGGAGAGTTTTACGGTACTAAGATCAGTCCTGTTTTCGAAAGGGTAGATATTGTGGTAAACAATGCCGGGGCGCTTGTGAACAAACCTTTCCGGGAGCTCACCGGTAATGACTTCGACATAATGTTCAACACCAATGTCAGGGCCGTCTTTTTGCTGGTCAGGGAGTTATTGCCCCATTTCGGCCCGGAGTCGCATATTGTCAATATCAGCAGCATGGGCGGCGTGCAGGGTTCGTCCAAGTTTCCGGGGCTGTCGCTCTACAGTTCAAGCAAGGGGGCCGTGACCATCCTTACCGAATGCATGGCCGAGGAATTCAAGGATATGGGTATAAAGGTAAACGGTCTTGCTCTGGGCGCTGCCGCCACCGAGATGCTGGCAGAAGCCTTTCCCGGGTATGAAGCGCCTTTGTCGGCCGGGGAGATGGCCGGCTTCATTGCTGATTTCGCCCTTACCGGGAATAAATTCTTCAACGGCAAGGTACTTCCCGTGGCAGTCTCGACTCCCTGATAAATTTTTTAACATTTTACGTTATTTTACTGTTAATAATCCCTCTTCTTCCGGCAGGATAGTCTTGATCTTTCCTTTCATTTTCAAGGATTTTAGTCATCCGGCAACAGCCTATCAAAAATAATTCTAAATAACAGGTATTCATCCAGCTACATATAACTTTCTTTAAATACCTACGTATATTCGACCAACCTTAATAAAATGCAATCACTGTATTTGAATTTTCCATAATTCAAATCCGTAAATTTTTTTGTGAACCAATTCCTCAAGCTATGAAAAGGACATTTATCGCATTCTTTTTGATGGTAGTTACCTCTATATCTGGTTTTGGCCAGGTATCTACCAATAAAGAGGCCCTGTTGCGCTATGCCGAGGTCAAAAGGGTGGAAAGCGGGCTCAAGAAGCAGAAGGCTGAGCAGTTTGCCATTGAGAACGACATTCCCATCAGGATTGAAACTGATGAGTATATTGCCGAGATCATGGAGATCCGCAACGGTAAGCCACAGTACTATATAACCACAAATTTAGGAGGTGCCCGAACGGCCCGTGTTGACAAAGTATGGCCGGGAGGTGGGTATCTGAACCTGGGGCTTACCGGGAGTGGATATACAGCCGGTATCTGGGATGGTGGAATACCTTTAATGTCCCACCAGGAATATACAGGCAGGGTGACCGTGATGGACGGATCAACGCTGGTTCATTATCACCCTACCCATATGGTTGGTTCTATCATTGGGTCAGGTATCGACCCGGAAGCAAAAGGAATGGCTTACCAGGCTGAAATTGAGTCGTATAACTGGGACAATGATTATTCCGAAATGGCAGCCGCAGCCGCCAATGGTCTTTTGGTCTCCAATCATTCCTATGGTTATATAAGGGGATGGAACTATAATCAAAATACTGGTATATGGAGCTGGTATGGAGATGAATCTATCGACCTTTATGAGGATTTTTTGTTTGGTTTCTACGATCAATTTGCAAGGGAATGGGACAGCATAGCCTATGCGGCACCAAAGTACCTTATCTGTAAATCGGGCAGTAATGACCGGGGCCAATACAACGGTGCAGGACCCTGCGAGCCTGATGGAGGTTATGACGGTTATGACTGTATAGCACAGAATGGTGTTGCAAAGAATATCCTGACTGTTGGGGCAGTCAGGGAGGTGCCCGATTACAACGACCCTTCTTCGGTGGTAATGACCAGTTTTTCAGGGTGGGGGCCTGCTGATGATGGCCGGATCAAACCGGATGTAGTAAATAAAGGCGAACTGGTTCTGTCATGCTATTCTTCAAACAATTCGGCCTATGTTTATTTAGGAGGTACATCACCGGCAACATCCCTCACCACTGGGGCAATGTTGTTGCTCCAGGAGTACTATATGCAGTCGCATGGCGGTGACACCATGAACTCTGCAACATTAAAAGGCCTTGTTATCCATACTGCCGATGAAGCCGGACCGGATACCGGACCGGATTACATGTTCGGCTGGGGATTGCTGAATGTGGAAGAAGCAGCAGCGCTGATCAAGGAAGATGCTGCATTACAGAATGTAATTGATGAACAGATACTTTCGAACGGGAATTCCTATACCAGGTCTGTTTATGCATCAGGCAATGAGCCTCTGAAGGTCACCATCTGCTGGACAGACCCCCCTGGCACACCGGTGGCCGACCAGCTCGATCCCGACGACCCGATGCTGGTGAACGACCTGGACCTGAGGGTTGAGAATGCAGTAAGGACTGTGTACTATCCCTGGAGCCTGGACAAGGACAATCCCACCTTTGCAGCCACCAATACCGGTGAAAACAATGTGGACAATGTGGAGCAGGTTTACATTGAGAATCCCCCGGCCGGGAATTACACCATTACGGTCGACCACGATGGTATCCTGGCCAGTAGCCAGGTCTTCTCGATCATCATCAGCGGGATCGACGAGCATACTTCGGTGCCCGGTTGCGCCACACTGTTAAACCCTTCTGACGGGGCAACCGGACAACCGCTCACAACTACCGTTGAATGGGACCCTGTGGAAGGCGCCACAGCCTACGATCTCTATTTCGGCACCGACAACCCGCCCACAAACATAGAGAACGGCACTACGATGACCGGTACTGCTTACAGTCCGGTACTTTCAGGCAGCACTACCTACTATATAAAAGTGGTTCCGAAGAACAACCAGGGCCCTGCAACAGGCTGTCCCGTATGGTCATTCACCACAGGATTTTTCACCAAGGTGACGACCTTCCCTTTTACCGAGAACTATGATAGCTGGTCTGCAATTGGAACCGGCAACGACTGGTCGGACGGCACAGACGATGATTTCAACTGGACTATTGGCCAGAACGGCACTCCTACATCAGGTACAGGGCCTAATGGTGACCATACTTCAGGATCAGGTAAATACCTTTATATTGAGGTAGACCCAGACAATTATCCAGATAAACGGGCTGATCTGTACACTCCTCTATTTAATATGAGTGCTGTCACAACACCGAAGCTCGAGTTCTGGTATCACATGCTTGGAGTTGATTGTGGAAACCTTTTTGTAGATATTTATACTACAGGAGGCTGGATTAATGGTATTTGGTCACGATCGGGACAGCAAAGTTCAGATGGAAATGACTGGAAAAAAGCCGTTATCGACCTGAGTCCGTACAGCTCTTCCACTACTCAGCAAATAAGGTTCAGGGCAGTTTCTAATTGGATTGATAACAGCGACATCGCCATTGATGACATCAATATCCAGGCTGCCTCGGCAATGGTGGTTAACAGCGTTACCACAGTGCAAGGCCCCACAACAGCAGTGAACCCGGATGACCTGACCCAGGAGATCATTTCAGTACAGATCAATACGTCAGGTGTGATCAATCCGAATGAGGTTACTTCGTTCACTTTTGATACAAAGGGGACGGTGGACCCGCTTGATATAGCTAATGCAAGATTGTTCTTCACAGGCACCGGCAACACTTTCAGTGCGGAGAACCAGGTAGGCAACAAGTTCTCCCCGCCGGCCGGTGAATTTACCATCGATTTTGTAAACCAGGCAATCCTGGAGGAAGGGACAAATTATTTCTGGTTGGTCTATGATGTTATACAGGCATCAGAGTCGTGCCATTACCTCGATGCAGAGTGCCTGTCGGTGACCATAGATGGCACGCCCACGGTGCCTTCAGTGACCGACCCGCCGGGAAACAGGCGTTTGCAGGGTTTTGAGCTTGTCTGGGCAGATAATTTTGAGACAGATAAAGGATGGACTTTCGGCGGGGAATTTGAGCGGGGAGCACCACAAGGTTTGGGTGGTTTATCTTATGGAAATCCGGATCCATCGACAGCATATGAAGGCTCTAATGTAATTGGTTCAGATCTGAGCGGAAAAGGAGCTACTTTCGGGGATTATGAGCCAAATACGCCTGATAGGGCAGATTCGGCAGTTTCGCCTGTAATTGACTGTTCAGGAAGAACAAACGTATTCATTCAATTCGCAATGTATTTGAATGTGGAATCCCCAAGTTGGGATCATGCCTACATTGAGGCTTTTGATGGAACTAACTGGAATGTTGTCTGGGAAAATGATTCAGGTTATGCTTTCAGTGACTGGCAACTGGTTGCTTTTAATGTTTCATCTTGGGCAGACGGAAATGCGAGTTTTAGGGTACGCTTTGCCTTGGGTGAAACGGACGGTTTTTTTCAATATAGCGGCTGGAACGTAGATGACTTCAGGGTTTATGCCGATGCCGACTGCTCAGGCGGTGTGCCTGGGCTCTGGACAGGCGGAACCTCAACCGACTGGTCCACCGGCTCCAACTGGGACGATGGGAACGTTCCCACCGGGACCGTGGATGTGATAGTGGGCAGAATGGACCACGATCCGGCACTGGATGAGGTCTCATCCTGCA
>CAZXWD010000166.1:0-5290 GCA_964644135.1 uncultured Bacteroidales bacterium
AAGAGATTGTGGAGGAGAAGATCCCAGAACTTGAAAGGAAACTGGCAGAAGCCGGCGCCCCCTGGATCGAAGGGCAGGAAATCCCTAAATGATATCTTAAATCAAAAGGAGGCCGGAAATTTCCGGCCTCCTTTAACCATTACTAACCTAAGACATTGAGGCGAGGCCTCAGATGTATCTTTAAAAAGAGAACCTGACGCCCAAACGTCCGGTCCATGAATAGAATTCCTTCTTCATCACCCTTTCATCCTCCGGGGGGCCGAGATAAAACCTCAGCGGCGCATTTGTGAGGTTCACGAAATTGGTGAACACAGTAAAATTATTGCTGATCTTATAATGACCCGTAAAGTCAAGGTGCCAGGCCTCCCCGTAATACTCATCCAGGTCTGAATCACCGCCAAGGCTGTATAGGAAGGTATCATGGTAATTTGCGGCCAGCTTCGCATAAACCCTTGGCGAATCGTAGAAAAGTGCCAGGTTGGCGCTGTGCTTGGCCTGCCCGGGGAGGGTGATCTTTTCTTTTTCGGTCTGGTTGTAGAATACTTCCGTGGGGTCCGAACCCGGCGGGATCACGTCGGTTGAGTAGTTGGCGGGGTGCCTTTTATAAATATAGGCCTCTGAATAGGTGAAGGTGTAATTCACGTAAACACCAAAGTTCATGAGAAATCCGGGCAGGAATGTCGTCTTGAACTGGGTTTGCACCTCCGCCCCGTAAACATAAGCATCAATGCCATTAAGGGGTGTTTGTATCTCTTTCAGGCTGAAACTCTGTGGTTCCCCTTCATGGGCATATCTCACATAATTGAAAATGAAATTATCGATCTCTTTATAGAAAACACCACCCGCGATGATCCCGCCGTCCCTGAGGTATTTTTCAACCAGCAGGTCGTAATTGATGGAAGTGGGATATTCCAGGTCCGGGTTGCCGTAAGTGATCTCATCTCTCTCTTCCTGGCGATAAGGCAATATGTCGTCAAAATTGGGCCTTGCAAAGGTATAGGTAACAGCAGCCCTCAGGTTGAGGTCTTCGTTGAAGCTGTAATTGATCTGGGCCTGTGGTAGCAGGAAATCGTGCGAACGCTTGTCCTTTATCGTGTTGAGTGTATCAAACCACTCATTGTCGTCGGTTTTTACACGGAAGGCCTCATAATCCACGTCGGTTTTTTCATACCTTACACCTCCCAGGACCATAAGTTTGTTAAAATCGTGCTGGAACATGGCATAAGCGGCATAGATGTTCTCGTGGGCAACGTAGTCCTGGTCATATGATCTTTTCCTGGAATCTGTGAATCCCTGGTTGCCGTAAACAAAGTGTTGTGCATTGAACTCATAGAAATCCCTCATCTGCTCTGCCCCCGGAACATGATCTATTGTATATCCCTGCCTCAGCAAATCGTTTGTGCTGAACCCATCCTCAACCCCGGTAAGCCTGAGTGTATCGCCATAATCAGGATAATACTGTTTCAGTTTATAGGCAGCATAGACTTTTGATTCTACATCCCTTTCCTTGGTTTTAATTCGTGTCTTTCCGCCGATCTTAAAGAAACCTTTGCTTGAATTGCTGAAAGTGTAGGGGATCTGGAAGTTGACTTTTGCGGTGATATTATTATCAGTTACAAGGGTTTTTTCAAGCAGGTGCTCGTCCAACTCGTACCTGTCGTAATCGTAAGCATTCTGGGCGCTCGGTGGGTCGGTGAAGTAAACCCTGGGCCACTCCGGGTCGCTGCGGTCAATTTTCATGGTGATTGCCTGCCCCGGATTGTCAAACCTGGTTTCCAGCCTGTCGGGTTCATTTTCAGATGCCAGCGAATAAGCTACTTCGTAATCTATTTTCATCCCTGATGATGAAAGCCTGTGCTCACCACCAAGGTTAATACTGCTGACATTCTGTCTTTTTATCCTGTCTTTGAGATCATGCTCAATTCCCCCGTAGAGGTAGAGGTTTTCCGAAACAGCATCCTCAAGTGTGTAAATATTGCGCCGCCGGGTTTCATCGTCCGAAAAACTGTTGAACATTCCCCGCAAATAGATGTACGAGTTATGGCTGAATTCATAATCAAGCGTAGTGCTGAACCCAATCCTGGTCCTGACAATGTCGTAATGCCTGAGCTGGAATTCCCTGTACTGCACCTTGTAATTTGCTTCACTTGTATCCTGAACCCCACCAAAGAAAGGGCCTTTCACGTAATTGAACTCTATATTGTCCGATCCGTATGAATTGACAAAATAGCTTCCATTCACATACAGGCCAAAACGGTTGTCTTTACCATATCTTCTACCAATTGCAAGCTGTGCCTGGTAATTGGGTGTCTGGCGAAGATGGCTGTAGCCCCCGGCCAGGGTCCCGTTGATGTCGAGCTTTTCCGACTTCGCCTTTTTAGTGATGATATTTACCGTACCGCCAATACCATCGCCATCCATATCCGGGGTTAAAACTTTTGTGACCTCTATAAAATCGATCTGGTCGGCGGCAATGACATCCATACCCACGTACCGTGCCCCGCCTTCTGGTGAGGGTATCTGCTCACCGTTTATATTGAAGTTGGTGAGTTCAGGAGGGGTTCCGCGCAACTGTACATACCTGCCCTCACCCTGGTCGCGCTGAAGGGTTATACCGGGTATCCGCTGCATGGCTTCGGCTGCATTGAGGTCAGGGAAGCGCTCAAGTTGCTCGGAAGACACTATGTTTTTGATATTGGCTGCAGTTTTTTGCTCGATCATGGCCTTGACCTGGCCTTCGGCCTTGTCAATCACCTGTACCTGTTCCAATTGGGTTGAAGACGGTTGCAATTTCAGTTTGAAGTATGGGTTCCCGTCGTCACTGAAATCGTGATCGAGTTTTTGCTCTTCGTACCCTATGAAGGTTATCTTAAAGCTGATCTTTTCAGATCCGATGTCCTGAATATAGAACTCCCCGTCCAGCCCGGTAGAGGTCCCCTTGTTCGAGTTTTCGATCTTAATGGTTGCCCCCGGCAGGGGCTCACCGGTTTGCCCGTCGCTGACAATTCCGGAAATTGAGTATTTCTGTTGGGCCGACAATGGCAAGCTGATGATTGCAGCAATGATAAGGATCAGAAGTTTCGGTAGGATTCTCTTACAGTTCATCTTCAGGGGGATTGGTTAATCATTAAGTCATAAAGCCGGTATCCCGGAATACTTAAAAAGGAATAACAAACCACCTGTTCCTCCCGCCGGGAAGGAACAGATGGCCTGGAACTGCAGATCAGTTAACGATAAGTTTCTGGGTATAGATCTTATTGTCTTGCACTGCCTTTATAAAGTATATCCCGTTCGGGTAATGGTCGATGTTGATCCTGGCCCTGTCGGTGCGGCTCGTTTCAAAACTGTTGAGCACCTTACCGGTCAGGTCGAAAACCTGGACTTTTGCAGGGTCATCAGTTTCAAATGCCATGGTGATCTCTCCCGAAACTGCCGGGTTGGGGTAGATGTGAAGTTGCTTTAAAGAACTGTTTTCTCCAATGTAGGCAGGCCCCTTGAAGTAAACGTAGAGCCTGGGCACCCTTTCGGGGTGGTTTTTACCGTCGCCGCCGTCTTCCGGGTCTGCAATGTTTTCAAAAGATTCCCATTCACGGGCGTTCTCTACTGTGCTCGGGCCCTGGTCTTCTCCCTTGAACATAAAAGCCATGGCATTCCCCGATTGCCAGCCTGAACGGTTTACGATCTCCTGTACGACACCGGTAAGGTCGGGCGTACGGTATGGCTGCCAGATCTCCCATTCTTCATTCACTTCCCAGAGAACGGAGGCGGTTGTTTCAGGACGGTCGGTGATAAGGCTGGTAAGATCATAGGTCGCAGCATCATCAGAAGCTTGACCTGCTATGGTGATCCTGGCCACATCCTCGGTGCTTTTCCCTTCGTGTGAATGGACCAGGATGTAAGCTGAATCAATAACGGTTCCCTGTGGTATGTTAATGCCCCTGAACCTCAGGCCTGTTGTGAGTATGTTCTGATCATCGGGTTCACCTTCCCATCCGGCATCGAGATCATCGTCGTATAAGGCATCCATCTCGTCGTTTTCCTGTTCGGCGTCATCGGATGAGGTATCGAAAGTGACGATGGTTCCGTTATCCAGGGTATCAGTAATGGGATCGCCCAGTTTCTGGATAGGAAGAACGAGGACCTGTGTTTCGAAGCTGTAATAGATCCTTAATATCGGCCTGCGTTCCGGGTGGTTTTTACCGTCGCCGCCATCCTCCGGATCGGCAATGTTCTCAAATGATTCCCATTCACGGGCATTTTCTACTGTGCTGGGGCCCTGGTTTTCACCTTTGAAAATGAAGTTCAAAGGGTTTCCCGGCTGCCAGCCCTGCCTGTCGATGATCTCCTGAACTATGGCGCCCAGGTCGGGAGTGCTATAGGGTTCCCAGAGCTCCCATTCATCGTCAACTTCCCAAAGGATCGATGCTGATGTTTCGGCTCTGTCGGTTATCAGGGTTTCAAAATCATAGGTTGCCGCATTGTCAGATGCTTCACCTACGATCGTGATCCTGGCAACATCATCAGTGCTTTTTCCTTCATGTGAATGAAGAATGATGAAGGCTGAGTCGATATTGGCGCCCTTGGGAATTGCTATATCCCTAAACCTCATTCCCGTGGTCAGGATATTCTGGTCGTCAGGCTCTCCTTCCCAGCCTGAGTCGAGATCATCGTCATACAGGGCATCCATCTCATTGTTTTCCTGTTCGGCGTCATCCGAGGAAGTGTCGAAAGTTACAATGGTGCCGTTGTCGAGAGTATCGGTAATAGGCTCGCCGAGCTTCTTGATCTGGGTTTCGAACATGATGCTCTGAGCATTGACAGTTGCTACAGATCCGATAAAGACAATTGAAATAAAAAACAGTAGAAACTTTTTCATAATGTAAGTTTTTGGTTAATATTGAATTGAATTAAGATCTTCAGTAATTCAAATCTTTTTGGATTTTGGTGATTACCAGGAAAATAGCCTTGTGAATTATATAAAGCAATTGATTCTTAAAAGTAAATTGACACTTCCAGTATAGATTTATCTTACGGTTAAACTTGTATTAATTAAATGTTACCTTTTTCAAAATGATCCGTTGGTAAGTTATCGGCTAATCTCCTGAAAGCATGCGATTTCAATATTACATTCTGGTTTTACTTCTTCTTTTCCCGGCCTCCCTGAAGTCGCAGGAGCACGAAAAGCGCATAGCCAACCGTGCTTCCGGGGGCTTCCAGGCCGAGCTGGGGATGCCTACCCAATACCTCAGGCCGGGATGGCACAGGTACTGGCTGACCGTGGTAGGAGGAA
>CAZXWD010000167.1:0-5197 GCA_964644135.1 uncultured Bacteroidales bacterium
TCTGTAACGAGAGGGACCTGAAATGGGCCGAACTGAATGCGAAAAGGGTGCATGATAAGTGCCTTCTGTACCTTCAGCCCGAATGGAGCGTGGCTGAAGAAGTGCTCCCGGCGATCATAGAATATGTGAAGAAAAACCCGAAATGGAATGTTTCGCTGCAGAGCCATAAATACATGAACATACCCTGACGTTAGGGGCAAGGCCTCCTGGTGTGCATCAAGAATCCCCCCTGTAAATACATTCAAGCCCCTTTTTGCAATTAAGTCATTGCTTAATAAGTATTTCAGAATCTTTCCTCAAGCCATTTACAGTCACTGATAAGACGTAGGTCCCCGGTGGAACCTGTTTTCCTGCGTGATCGATGCCCTGCCATCTGATCTCCCCCCTTCCAGGCTGACCATTGACATGCAGTAAAGTCTTAATGACCTGGCCTTCCAAATCAAAGATCTGGATGATAGTTTGTCCTTTTTCAGGGTTTTTGTATGAAATAGTCGTCTCAAAACGAAAAGGATTGGGAAAAACATTTAAATAATCAATGTTTTCGGTTCTGCTTCCTGTCACATATTGATCGATCCCTACCCAGGGGCCGTATTCATAAGCACCCATATCAATGTAACCATTGTAAACCCTTGGATTTCCGGCAAGGTCGGTCTCGGGCAACTCTATCCCCGATGGCAAACCCAGTGTGCCTGCATCGATGCACGGCGATCCCCCGGTCAGGCTGTAGGGAAACATGCCTGCCGTATCCCACATGGGATCCGCATCGATGTTGGTGGGGGCATAATACAATGTGCCCCCGGAATATACATTGATACCTTCCTCCCCGCCCTCTACAAGTGAGTTGTAAACGTTAAGCTCGTTGATGCCGTAGTACATGTATAATTCAGCAGGACTGTTATTATAAAGGATCGAATTGTAGATATTCAGTTCGGCATTTTCCACTACCCCGACACATCCTCCATCGGGACTATCGGTGGTATTGTTCCCGAATGTGCAATTTATCACATATGCTCTTGTATTATCGACCGAAAAGCCGCTTCCATAAATATCCGAACCGTATGGATGGGTCCTTCCATGATTATCCGAGATCAAACAGTTATAAAGGTGCACGCCTACCGAATTGGGAGGGGGTAGCTGGGCCCATATGGTCATGCCCCGTCCCAGGTATCCATCTTCGGAGGGCATGGAATAATCAGGGACGTTTCGCTGAATGATGCAGTTCTCAACCCTGACCGGGGCGTAATCGACCCCGGGATCTCCTATGGATATCCGAAAGCCGCTTCCTCCCACATTATCGGTTATGGTACAGCCTGATAAAACTGCTGAGTCGGCATTTCCAAATACAATTGCCGATTGCCGGCTATGATTATTGATCACGTTGAGATCCTTGAAGGTGAAATTGGAATTAAACCTTGTGTATATATTGCTCCATCCAAAATAAGTATTGGTGATGCCATTCCCGTTTTTCAGTGTGAGGTCACTTACACTAAAATGAATCGGGTAATAATCGGTTGCATGAAAATGATAGATCTCATCTTCTGCATCCAGAATGCAGGAATCCTTCGACACCCCTTTTATGGAAACATATCTTTTAAGGCCCAGCGGAAATTTTTCCCCGGCTGACGGGCTGTAGGTTCCAGGTGCAATATGGATCGTATCCGGCTGCAGGCTGTCTGCTTCCATTTTCAGCATGGCAAACCAGATATCTTTCAGGGGTTCCCCCGGCGTAGTACCGGAATTATCATTATCCCCTTGAGGTGAAACATACAGGTCCTGAGTTACGGATTCAATCATGGCCGTGTTGATGTCCCAGGTGATGTCAGTGGGGGGGATGCCGCCAAAAGAAGAATGCATGTAATAGGAGTCTGGGTTTAAAACGGTAAATGTATCGACTGCCAAATGCAAATGCTCCTGTCCCGCACCCTTGGCAATATCAGTGCCATGGGGAGAATAATTGTTGTAAATATTACAACGATCTACCGTATCGAAAACAACAAATGAATATGCAATGAGCATGCCTCCACCCCATATATAGGCTTGATTATTCTCAACAGTTACCTTTTTAAGATAAACCCATGATTCAGAAATAGAAAGTCCTCCCCCTCCTCCCTTAACCAGGTTATCCCTGATCATACAATTAGTTAATCTTACGCTTGCATACCTTATAAATGTCCCGCCGCCTTTAAAGGATCCTGTTGTATTGTTTCCGCTGCCGTTTGTTAGGGAAAAGCCACATACACTAGTTGTGTCGGCAGTATTTTTTATTGCAATGCAGGATCCGGTCCGGTTTCCGTTTATGATAGTCTGTTCGATATAGTCAGGGTTGCTGGTGGTAAGGAACAGGCTTGCCAGGACAACGTCCTTGTTCTCGATGATGACATTCTCATAATATGTTCCCGGCCATACCAGCACTGTATCGAGGTTCCCGGCAGAATCCACTCCCTGCTGGATAGTAGTGAAGTCACCACTTCCATCTTGCTTGACGGTGATCAGCGACTGTGCCGGGATAATAAATGCTATTCCCAGGAAAAAGGCCATTATGTAACCCCTGATGATATTTACGTAAATTGGACGGTGCATGTGCATGTATTACAGGATGATCAGTTTGGTTTGTGAGCGGTGCTGTCCGGATACAAGTGATATGATGTAGATCCCCCCCGGCAGAGATTGCCCCTGGATATTGTTTAGATTAAATGTAACCTCGTGTTTTCCGGGTCCGGTGAGGCCTGAATGGATTACCGTTTGCTTTGCTCCTCTTATATCCGATAAGCTGATAACAGTACGTCCATCCGTTGGGATATAAAATTCAATTCTGCAATAAGTAAAGGCAGGATTCGGTTTACAACGGATCCAGGCTTCACTGGTTGTTTTGGCTGCCTGCTCATCTCTGAATGATACTACGTAGTAATCCCTCTTTTCAGCGGTATGGATCATCCGCTGCTGCATGAGCTTTGTTTCGTTATCTAACACATAATACCTGGTAAGGGGGGCGTTATAAGATTTGACCGACCCGTAATACTCCTCAAAATAAATCTCGCCAGTTAAACTGTCTGTATAGGCCTGGACCAAGACTACGCTGTCAGTGGGCAAAACTGTGGTGCCACCGATGCAACTGTCATTCACGAACGCCCCTATTTCCAGCGGGTTATCAGTAGTGTCGAGCTCAACAAAGATAGGTGTATAATCAGAGGTTTCGGTGTACGAATAATATTCGGTGGCACTTTTCTCCTCCGCCGACGGATCATTGTTGTGCACGGCCCAATAAAAATCATTGATCACCTCTCCGGCTTTCAACTTTATAATGGCCATATCTGCATAGCCAAGTTCGGCCCTTCCCCTGTTGCAAACGCAACGCCAGAGTATCTGCTCGGTTTGGTTCTCCTCGCTGTAACAGGTGAAATACTGGCCCTTGACCATCGAGATCTTTGGTTCAAGTTCATCAGGCAGTGCATCCGGAACACTTTGCGAGAGGGTATGGTAATAGCCAACCCAGTACTCATCTTCCGCTCCATTCAGGGAAAGCAGGCAGTTGTTGCAACCGGGATCAAAATGATCGTACAGGGAGCCTTTCAGGTAGAGCCATTTCTTTTCTTCCGGTACCGGTTGGCCGTAATTGAGATACAGTTTATACCCGAGTGTGCTTTGAACGTCTGTTAATAGACCAGCTCCAAAATTCCATCCAAAATCAGTGTTATAGTAGCTTTCATCCATACTCCCATTTGGGGTAAGATATTGCAGTTTGCTCTGATCAGCATAGCTGGACGGTTCTATCAGGTGCTCCGGTTGCTGTCCACCGCCAAAGACGACAGGTATGGACACCGGGTTGTTTCCATCGCGCTGCATTCTTGGAAATGAAATCCAGGTCCATTCGCCCTCTTCCAGGGGGATTGCTTCATTGGGTTCGAAAGATACTTTGCTGATACAGCTATGCCCCCCATTGGGCAGGTAAATGGAATTGTTATGCGGACAGAGGTAAGGATCTGACTTAAGAGAATCTATCGTTGATGTACTACCATTGCTATTTAGAGTGTTACCAGGAAGATCTATAGTCTGTAAGACTGGTTGGCCTTGTCCACAGAATACAATTGCAGTAGTAAATGTAAGGATGATTGCTAAGAATCTTATGTTTGGAATCGACTGATTATTCATTTTACATAGTGTTGCTTTAATGAATTCTAATGGTCAATCATTTATCTAGCTTTCCTTTACATGTAATATCTTCTGCTTTCGGGTCAAAAAAATAATTAAAACGTTTTCTTCTGGTAATAAACTGAGTAAATAAATCTATCCTATAAATTTACAATAAATCAATTAATAAGGGATATATGTTTATGTCTTGACAAAGGTCGGCCCAGCCCCTAACACGGACGGCAGCCGGCCATGCTACATAGTTCTCAGAAACATTTTTTCTGGCGGAAAAATAAAGTACCTTTAACCAGTATAATGAGGAAAGAACGGCCGCACGGCGGCTGCCGCCGGCCGGGAGATTTTACCGTTCTAATTACAATGCTTAGCCTGAAACATATCCCAAGCGCGTTTCCAACGCCATTTATTAAGGCGCTTTTTCTCGCTGTAATCCTTATTCTGCTTTGTGTGTCCGGTATAAAGGCACAGGTCGGGTCCCTTTCCGAAAGGGATATGAAGAAATTCGAGGAAGCAAAAGCACTCTATTTCGACAGGGACTTCAAAGGATCTGAGAAAATCCTGAAGAAGATCCTGGCATCAAACGATAATTTTGTTGAGGGATACTTCTTACTCGGTGATATCAAAATGGAAACCGGCAAACCTGAAGAGGCTTCTGAAGCTTATAAAAAGGTTGTCAGCTCCGATTCCACCTCCTATCCTGTAGTGCATAAGCTCATAGCATCTGCCGAGTTTGCCATGAGGGATTACGGGGAGGCCGTTAAATTTTATGAAAAGTACCTGCGGCTCTCAGGCCCCGGGCCGGAAGAGGCTGGAAGTATTAATAAAAGGCTGGAAATATGCCGCTTCAGACTGGAATTAATGAACAACCCAGTTGTTTTTGAGCCTGTAAATCTCGGTCCGGAAGTGAACACGCCTGATGATGAATATGTCAACACACTTACGGCAGATGAACAGCAGATCTTTTTTACAAGAAGGAGCAGAGCAAAAGAGGAAGGTTTCAGGCAGTATGTTGAAGACTTCTATTTCTCGGAAATAAGTGACGGAAATTGGC
>CAZXWD010000168.1:0-5157 GCA_964644135.1 uncultured Bacteroidales bacterium
TAATATCTTTATAGTCATATATAAATAAACACCCTCCAGATGGCGGACAGAGAAAAGAAAAAGATCCTGCTGATCTCTTCCGGCAGGAATGTGCCTGAACTAATGCAGCAACTCGCCGGGGAATACGACACAGCTTTTATTACTTTAACTAAATATAAAAGTTTACCGGAAAATTCCTTTGCTAATGATGCCATACTTGTTTACAGCAACACTATCGACATTCCTTTTGTAAATAAGATCATCGATATTTTTAGTAAAAAAAGTAAAAAAGTAATACTTGTAACAAACAGCCAGCCCGCTGCTGCAACACTTGAACTGGCTTGCCTAAACGGCTTTGCTAATATCCTCTACCCACCCCTGTCGCTTAACAGGATCAGTATACTTCTTGACCGTTTAACAGATCAGAATGAAAATACAATAATTGATCATCCAGACGGTAGAGATATTAACTCTCTGAGCGAATATCTTGAGAAACGCACTGTAATCCTTAAAAGGGAGATGGAGGAGAACATAAACCTGAAGCTCGACCTGAAGAATAAAACCGATAACCTTAAACGTAAGTTGCGGGAGATGAACACCGTACTTCAACTGATAAACATCAGCGAGAAGCAGGAAATGTCGACCGGCGCTTTCATGAAAAGGGCCCTCAGGATACTCATTGCCGGTTTTTCTCACCCTGAAGAATGCTATGGCTATTTCAGGTTCCGGAATATCAGCGTCAGCGCAGGTGATACTAAAGAAGGGAATAATGTTATATTGCTGAAAAGGTTGTTCCATAATGAAAACGTAATCGGAGAGATCAAGGTAGGATTTAAGAATATCTCTTCCAGATCTAAGCTTAATATTGAGGATAAGAATCTTGTATCTGTTTTCGCCAGGTACATTGGGAATTTTCTTATCAGAAGGGAAGGTGAAAACAGGTTGATCCTGTTTAAAGAACTTGTGGAACAAAGTCCTAATGCCATTATAATAACAGATAGTGAAGGAAAGATAGAGTATTCAAACCCGGTAACAGGATCCTTATTCAGGTACGATCCTGACAGTCTGACCGGAAAATATTTCGAATTTGCGTCGCAAGAGGATGTTGATTCAGGGAAATATGAGCAAATGTTAGAGACATTATCTTCACAGGATTCATGGTCAGGCGAGTTAAGGATGCGAAGAGGTGACGACAAGATAATATGGACCCACACTGTAGTTTCACCCGTAATAAAAGGCGGGGAGGTAATAAACTATGTTGCCCAGATAAGCGACATTGATGCCAGTAAAAGAACTGAGAACGAGAACAGGGAAAACCTCAGCAGGTTCCAGACACTTGTCGGCAGCATGAAAGACGGGGTGCTTATCATTGATAAGAATGGAAAAATCCTCTTTATCAATTCCTCAGCCGGTAAAGGCCTTGGGATAAACCCGGATGATGCCGTCGGTCGTTACTTGTTCGAGATCCTGCCTGAATCGCGACGAAAGAACCTCCAGAAGTATCTGAAGACTCTTTTCATAGATAAGAAAGGTGTTGACCGACAGATTGATTATGAACTTCATGGCAAAATTAGGTATTACGACCTCTCTTTCAGGTTGCTGGATACACGTGAAGGGGAGCCTGAAACCGCCATGGTCATTGCCCACGAAGTGACCTCATACAAGGAGGCCCAAAAATTGATCGAAAAGAGCAGGAAAAACTTTGAACTCCTTGCTGAGAACTCACCCAGCGGTGTTGTGATCCTTTCAATGGAGAATAAGGTGATTTTTGCAAACAAAAAAACCGCAGATATTTTCGGGACAACCCTCGAAAAATATCTGAGCTCATCGATCTTTGACTATATCAAGAGAGAAAACAAAGACAAGTTGATTCACAAGATCAGTAAGCGTTTCTCCGGGAAAATGAATGACAACCTCTTCATCCAGCAAGTCCTTACTGCCAGTGGGGATATCAAATACCTACAGATACTGGCTGCCAGGACCACTTGGACCGGAAAAAAGGCCATACTCTATAATTTCCTCGACATTACCGAAAGGATCCGCACTGAAAGGTGGTCGGATATTGAATTAAAAATATACAAGCTCTCGGGAAAAAGCCTTTCCTTAAAAAGATTTTCTCAAAAATTGATCGAATTCCTTTCCGAAGTCGATTGGGTCGACAGTGGTGGTGTCTATTTGATGGATGAAAACAAAGGGCGTGTTGAGCTGATCTATCACGAAGGCCTCAACGAAAAATTCATCGAGTCGGTCAGGGCCTTTGATACGGATAGCGTCCAGTATAAGATGCTGGAGAAAGGGGAGATCATTTATGATTTCAAAGAACGTGTGAATGGCGAGAACTCTCTTGTTATAAATCGCGAAGCATTGCAGGCGATGGTCATCATCCCCTTGATATTCAGGGGAAAAGTAGTTGGCAGCCTGAACCTTGCTTCACACGAGTTCGATGATGTGCCTGATATCGATAAAAGTATGCTGACCAATATCGGGCTGACTGTTTCCCAGACACTGGCGCTCAAAAAGATACAGCAGAGACTGGTGAACCTTAATAAGGAACTCAAGAATAACCTGAGAGAGCTTCAACAGAAGCAGCAAATGCTCATCCAGAAGTCGAAGCTCGAATCGCTCGGGGAGCTGGCAGCAGGCATCGCCCATGAGATCAACCAGCCGCTTGGCATAATTTCACTGGCAATGGAGAATATCCAGCAAAGCCTTATGTCGGGCATGGCCGATCCCGAATACCTTGAGAAAAAATTTGCGGCAGTTTACGACCGCATCGAAAAGGCACGGCAAATACTTGAACATATCAGGATATTCTCACGCGAACAGGATACCGTACTGCTTGAAAGGGTCAATGTGAATCATGTCATCAATAATGCGCTGGGCCTGGTGGAGCAACAGTTCAAAAACCATCATATTGAAATTGTGAAGGAACTGGATAAAGATATCAGCTATACTCTGGGGAATCCTTATAAATTGGAGCAGGTTTTCCTGAATTTGCTTTCCAATTCCAAATATGCCCTCGGCCTGAAAGCAAAAGACCTGGATAACAAGGATTATAAGATGAGGATACATCTGAAGACCTTTAATGAGAACGACTATGTAAACATCCAATTCACCGATAACGGGAAAGGCATCGATCCGGAAGATATCGGGAGGATATTCACACCTTTCTTTACCACTAAGCCAACAGACGACGGTACCGGTCTGGGGCTCTCGATTGTATACGGTATAGTAAAAGAGATAAACGGGAACATAAAGGTTACCAGCGAACCCGGTAAAACCACAACTTTCCATATATCATTGCGCAAATACGATACTTTAGAACCTGTTAAGTAAATCCGGATATTCAACAGACTAATGCGAATATTAATGTAACAATTGCGTCTGTTCATCCGTTTCGGTTTTGATTGCAGGGTACCGGTATTAATGGTATTTTTGTTGTTAGCACTGTGAATGTTAACGACGTAAGGGAAACTCTTTTAAACCGATCTCATGAACAAGCTCTGTATACTTATACTTGACGACGAAGAAGGTTACCGCAACGAGCTCGAAGAGTTCCTGACTCGTGATAATGTAGCGGTTTTTAAAGCTGAGCGACCATCCAAAGCGTTCTCCATTCTTGCATCCAACAATATCGACATTGCCATACTCGACATAAGGCTGCCAGAGATGGATGGCCTGGAGGTGCTAAGCCAGATAAAACAGGATCATCCCGATGTTGAGGTTATAATGATAACAGGTCATGGCGACATGGAAAAGGTCATAAAGGCCCTGAGGCTTGGAGCCTTTGATTTCTTCAATAAGCCTTTCAGGCTGAACGACATAAGGAAGTCGATCGAAAAGACCGGCAATTACCTTGCTTACCAGCGTAAAAAGAAACTTTCCGAAGCAGGTTTCGATGGCATACGTAAAACCCTTAAAGACCTTACCGGCGATTACATTATCGGGAAAAGCGCTGCCATCCTCCAGGTAATTGAACTCATCAACAGGGTGTCGAAAACCGATACCACCACTGTGCTCATTACCGGTGAAACAGGCACCGGAAAGGAACTGGTGGCCAAGGGCCTGCACTACCTGAGTGCAAGGAAAAAGAAGCACCTTTATTCGGTCAATTGTTCTGCAGTGCCCGACGAGCTTTTTGAGAGCGAGTTCTTCGGCCATGTTAAAGGGGCCTTCACCGGGGCCGTGGCAGATAAGCCGGGATGGTTCGAGAACGCCAACGGGGGTGCGCTCTTCCTCGATGAGATAAGCGACCTGAAATACTCTATGCAGTCGAAACTGCTGCGCATTCTCGAGGAAAAGAAGATCAACCGCATAGGCAGTGCAAAGGAGATAGATCTTGATGTACGGATAGTGGCAGCCACAAATAAAAAGCTCGAGGAGAAGGTGAGCAAATGCACTTTCCGCCCCGACCTCTTTCACCGCCTGAACACATTCAACATCCACGTTCCCCCGCTAAGGGACCGCAGAGAAGACATCCCCATGCTGGTGGAGCATTTCATAGCCCATTTAAACCGCAAGATGTCAAGGTCGGTAAAGGGTTTGCACCCTAAGCTGGAAGAGGAGATCATGAAATACGACTTTCCCGGCAATGTGAGGGAGCTGAAGCACATGATAGAGCGGGCCTTCATTATTTCCGATAACAACCAGTTGAAGCTCGAGCATTTTCCCGTGCTCGACCTTATGAGCAGGGAAAAATACAGAGACCATACCGACAGTGAAATACCCTCATTGGATGAGGCCGAAAGGGAGATCATCCTGAAAGCCCTCAAGCTGTCGGATTACAACAAATCGAAGGCTGCCCGGATACTTCTTATTTCACGCCAGGCCCTCGACCGCCGCATAGAGAAACACGGCATCCCTCTGAGCTAAACCCCATACTGCACAACAATCAAATAATACCTTACAGTTTCCTTCTTCCCTTTCCCCCCTAAAGCAAGCGAGTTGTCATCCCGAGCGGAGCGAGGGATCTGGTGGCTGGTTGGGAAAGAGTGTCTCTTCCTTTTTCCAATTAAAGCAAGCGAATTGTCATCCCGAGCGGAGCGAGGGATCTCATGGCTAACTGGGAAAGGGTTTCTCTTCCCTTCTTTCCATTAAAACAGGCGCATTGTCATCCCGAGCGGAGCGAGGGATCTGGTGGCTGGTTGGGAAAGAGTGTCTTTCCCTTCTTTCCATTAA
>CAZXWD010000169.1:0-5036 GCA_964644135.1 uncultured Bacteroidales bacterium
GTTTAAAGTTCATACCCAGTTGGAACCTATATTCATCGGATGACTTAGCAATTTGACAATAATATTATGATCAAACATATAGTAATGCTCCGCCTGAAGGATTATCCTTCTGAAGAAAAAAAGCAACACCTTGAAAAGCTGAAAAGCATTATCGAAGGGCTCATGGGGAAGGTCCCGGAACTTAAGTTCATGGAAGTAGGCCTGAACATCAACAGAAAGCCATCAGCTTATGACCTGGTGCTGACCTCACATTTTGATTCGGAAGAAGCGCTTGACGCTTACCGTGTCCATCCCGAGCATAAAAAAGTGCTTGATTTCCTTTTTGAAGTTACAAAGGAAACCGCAGTGGTGGATTATGAATTTTAAATTTTCAGAAATAATTGAATGAAGGGGGCGGTAAATGCCTTCACGATTTCTTTTTGAAGTACCTGATCGAAAGGATCACCAGCAGGGCCAATGCGACGATAAGCAGGATCAGGTTTCCTGTAAACCATCCCCAGCCGTATTCCGACAATCTCGAGAAATCAAGTGACAATACCCTGTAACCTGCATATACAGCTATCAGGGCAAGTATAAAGAGATAAATATACTTCATTTGAAATGAAAGGGAGGGATTGAAAAGTCCCTCCCCTTTTATGATTTATTTTTTAACAACTGTGGTTGTTGGTGCGTAAATGCCAAAGGTTATGCCTGATAGCAATCCGTTAACAAACGAGTGCTTAACAGTAATACTGTAATCTTCAGCGCCCCCGGCCATCTGTTCTGCATCAGAAACACCTATAGGCACAAGTCCGTAGATAAGGTAGTGGTTCCACTCGGTGACCTCCTGGTTTCCCTGCGGGCCGTCTCCTACAGTTGCTGTGTAAACATAGCAGGAGGAGGCAAGTGTAGCGATCAGAAATAATACTACTCCGGTAAGTAACAACTTTTTCATAATGGTTGAATTTTGGTTAACACTAATTTAGTTTCAATATAGTTCTGCCCAAGATCATATTCCTGGCATTTCTATGGCAAAGATTAAAAAAAAATTAATAAAGACTAGGTTCAGATAAGAATAAAGAGATTAAAAAATTCTATTCCTCACTTGTTCCCATCACCTCTTTCAGGAAATCGTGTAATTGTGCGGGTTGCACATTCCTTGTGAGCTTTCCGCCTGCCGAGTAGGATATTTTCCCGTTCTCTTCGGATACGATAAGTGCAATGGCATCGGAACTTTCGGTAACTCCAACCGCTGCGCGGTGCCTCATGCCCAGGCTCGGCGGAAGTTTCTGGCTCCTGGAGACGGGAAGTATGCAGCGCGCAGCCCTGATCCGGTTTTCGGTAATGACCACGGCACCGTCGTGAAGAGGACTGTTGGAAAAGAATATGGTATCCAGGAGTTCTGCTGAAACCCTCGCATCGATGGCCTCTCCCGTATCCACAATATTGTGCAGTTCGTTCTGCCTGGTGATGACTATCAGGGCCCCCTGTTTGATATTTGACATTCTCTGGCACGACTGGACTATCCTATCAATATCCAGGTCTTTGTTCTCCTCTCCGAAACGCCACCAGAAGAACCGTCGCCTGTGGTCCCGTAAAAACCCTCCCTTGCCCAGGGTCAGGAGGAATTGCCGTATTTCAGGCTGGAATATTATGATCAACGCTATAAAGCCCACGCTGATAAATGCACCCAGGATCTCCCTCAGCAACTGCATCTGGAGGGCATCCACCACCTTCCAGATGAGGAATATTGCCACAATGCCAAAGAAGATGCTTATAGCGACAGTCCCCTTTACGAGGTTATAAAGAAGATATAGTAAAACGGCCACCAGCAGGATGTCGATGATATCGAGCCATCTTATCTCGATAAAGCCGGTGATCAGTAATTCTGTCATTTATAAAGGTACATGGGCAAAGATATGAATTTACTTAGCTCTGTTGAATGTTGGAATTATGCGTACTTAATTTCACACCGACTTGTAATACTTAACCAGTTCCCTGGCCTGTGATGCTTCCCTTACATCATGGACCCTTAATATATCGGCTCCGTTGAGCAGTGCCAGGGTGTTCAGTACGGTAGTGCCATTAAGGGCCGATCCGGGAAGTGTGCCCAATACCTTGTTGATCATTGATTTACGGGAAATACCCGCCATTACCGGGTATCCTTTGTCGCTGAACCTTTCAAGATGCTTAAGCAAGAGGAAATTATGTTTAAGGTTTTTTCCGAATCCGAAACCGGGATCTACGATGATATCCCTGATCCCCTTAGCCCTTGCTTCCCCTGCAGCGTTGAACAGGAAATCCCTTACCTCCGAAACAACGTTGTCGTAGTCAGTGTTCTGCTGCATGGTTTCAGGTTTACCTTTTATATGCATAATAATATAAGGGAGCCCGGAAGATGCCACAGTTTGAGCCATCATAGGGTCAAACGTCCCGCCCGAGATATCATTGATTATATCTGCACCCTCCTCAATGGCAATTCGGGCAACCTCCGAATGATAAGTGTCTACCGAAATGATCAGCGCAGGGAAATGTTCCCTGGCGCCTTTTAATACAGGCAGGATCCTCTCAGTTTCTTCTTTGATTGAAATCTCTGTGGCCCCTGGCCTGGTGGAAGCGCCACCTATATCCACTATGTCGGCGCCTTCATTTACCATTTTCTCGCACTGCCTCAAAGCATTGTCTGTGGCAGCAAATTTCCCTCCATCGTAGAAAGAATCAGGGGTGACGTTCAGAACCCCCATGATACGGGGCATATCGAACGACAATATTTTACCGTTACAATTAATGGGCTGTTTTTCGTGAAAAGATGTACTTTTATCGTTCATTTCAAATAGTGGTTGCACTGGCTAATATAGTGTAAAAGATGCAAAAAACTCTGCAGCAATTTGAAGATGTGATAAATCTGTGCCGTGGTGTCTTCGTTGAAAAAATGAAAGATTACGGCAGCTCATGGCGCATATTGCGGACCCCTTCATTGACCGACCAGATCTATATCAAAGCAAACAGGATAAGGAATATCCAGGAGAAGGGAACGAGCAAGATCAATGAAGGTATTAAGTCAGAATTCATTGGAATTGTGAACTATTCAACGATGGCCCTTGTTCAGCTTGAGCTTGGTACAGCAGCAAAGGATAACATGAACGATGAGGATGCCCTGGGTTACTATGATGAATTTATCGGGAAAGCACTCGATCTCATGGTGAGGAAAAATCACGATTATGACGAGGCATGGCGGAATATGCGGATCAGTTCCCTCACCGATATCATCCTTATGAAACTGATGCGGATCAAGCAGATAGAGGACAATGAAGGCAGCACATCCGTATCGGAGGGTATAGATGCTAATTATTACGACATAATTAACTACGCTGTATTTGCGTTGATCAAGATTGAAGAAGGAGAGACTAATTGACTATGAGTTTTTTAAGGACTTTCAGCCGCCTGTTTGTAGGTATAGTATTTGTTTTTTCGGGGTTTGTTAAAGGTGTTGACCCTCTCGGTACTGCATACCGGATAGAAGATTATTTTATTGCCTATGGATGGGAATGGGCAATGCCGCTTGCGCTCTTCCTTTCAGTGGGATTGTGTGCCCTGGAGTTTGTGCTGGGTGTTGCTTTACTTTTCAACCTCAGGATAAAGCCTCTCAGCTGGATACTGTTCCCCCTGATGATCTATTTTACGGGCCTTACTCTTTATGATGCCGTTTATGAGCCGGTCCCTGATTGCGGATGCTTCGGGGATGCCGTTATCCTTACCAACTGGCAGACCTTTTATAAAAACGTGGTGTTGATCGTATTCGTATTTATCATATTCATCACGGCTAGACGCTATTACAACCCTATGGCCAGATGGCTTCAGAATACAATACTTATCCTCATTTTTGGTGGTTTTATAGGTTTTTCAGTTTATCAGTACCATCACCTGCCCTGGCTCGATTTCAGGGGATACAGCATAGGTACCAACCTGGACCCAGAGAATACGGGCGAAACAAAGGTCTACCTCACTTACCGGAACAAGGAAACCGGTGAGCTAAAAGAATATCTTTCACCTGATTATCCATGGGATGATTCGGTATGGATGTCGAAATGGGAATTCGTCGACCAGCGCATCGACGACAGTGAAGTGGTAAAAGGACATAACCTGGCTATTTATGATGCCGAAGGGAACGAAGTCACAGATTTCTACATAACCTACCCGGGATTCCAGTTTTTGCTCATAGCACACGACCTTTCCGAAGCTGACCAGGAGGGCCTTGCAATGGCGAACGGGTTGTATAAACAGCTCGACAATGCAGGGTATTCAATGATAGTGATCACCGGGAGCCTCAGGGAAGAAATAAGCCGTGTAAAACAGTATATGCATCCCGACCTTGAATTTTACAACGGCGACGACATAGAACTCAAAACCATTATCAGGGCCAATCCCGGCCTGGTACTCCTCAAAGACGGAGTGGTAATGGATAAATGGCACTACAATGATTTTCCGGATTTTTCAGAGCTGGAGGAAGAGTACTTGAAGTAGAGATCTTTATTTTGATTGCCTGGTGATGGGTGAATAATGATTAGTGGTGAATGTTTAGTGTTTAGTGGTGAATGTTTAGTGTTTAATGGTGAGTGTTTAGTGTTTAGTGTTTAATCTTTGTTGTGCCGTTTTGATCGAAGCGGTCAACATTTTGATAATTTCATCACTTAATACCAGTACTTCATTACAGTCTATTTGATTTCTGCTACTAGTTTGAACTAACCTGAGCCAATAATTGGATTCACGAGCTTCTTTTGCAGCAATTGACATTTTTGTGATAAAATCCCTCTTTGATTGTGCAGCATCGGCTTCTTCAATATTCGCACCTACGCTTGTGCCACTTCTAAGTAACTGATTCGATATTACATACATCCTCTTTTTGTTAAGTTGACAGCAAATATCAATGATAATAACCGCAAAGTGAAAGGATTTTTTCTTCAAGATGTTTTCTTTCATGACAGATTTTTGATGCATTAATCAGAATTTTAACCTCAAAATACCTGTCGGTTGAAAACTTTTTTTAATAATTCACC
>CAZXWD010000170.1:0-3767 GCA_964644135.1 uncultured Bacteroidales bacterium
CCTTTAAAACCTGTAATTTCTTTGATCATTCCTGCCGCCTCGCCTATTTCAATATCTTCCCCCAAACCGATATTGATGTGTGTTTCTTTCATCTCATCATAAAGACCGGCAGCATCAACATTTTCCATTACATGCAGACACGCCCCGGCCATATCGTTCACATGCATGAACTCCCTGCGGGGCTTGCCGGTACCCCAAAGGTGGATAACAACCTCATTCCCCTCTTTCCTTATCCCGTATTTCTTCAGGATTTCAAGTATTGCCGTTTTATCACTCTTGCCGTCGATAATTTCGATCGGGCGCAGGTCAAGGTCCTTTCTTACAGCATCCCAGTCATCTTGCTCCAGGCACCTGCCCAGGTGGAACTTGCGGATCAAAGCCGGTATCACATGGGAAGTCTCAAGGTTGAAATTGTCGTGCGGACCGTAGAGGTTGGTGGGCATGACCGAAATGAAGTTACAGCCATACTGCCTGTAATAGTTCTCGCACATCTTGATGCCCGCGATCTTGGCTATGGCATAGGGCTCGTTGGTGGGTTCAAGCGTTCCCGTAAGGAGGCTGTCCTCCTTCATGGGCTGGGCGGCAAATTTCGGGTAGATGCAGGAACTGCCGAGGAACAGCAGTTTCTTGACCCCTGTAACATAGGCAGCGTGGATTATATTATTCTGGATCATCAGGTTCTCGTAGATGAACTGCGCCCTGTAGGTGTTGTTGGCCAGGATGCCGCCCACTTTTGCCGCAGCGTCGATCACGTATTCGGGCTTTTCCATTTCAAAGAATTCATCCACCTCCTGCTGCCTGATCAGGTTTAGTTCACTGATATCCCTGAGCACGAAGTTTTCAAAGCCTTTTTCTTTCAGTTTCCTTAAAATGGCAGAGCCGACCATCCCGTTGTGGCCGGCAACATAGATCTTTGATGACTTATTCATAGAAGTTCTTGATTTCAAAACCGCCGTTCTTCAGGTGCTCTTCCCTTCGCATCAGCTTCAGGTCAGAGTCCATCATATCATTTACAAGGTCGTTGAGGGTATGTTTTGGCTCCCAGCCCAGTTCTTTCTTTGCCTTTGAAGGGTCGCCAAGTAAAATGTCCACCTCGGTAGGCCTGAAATAGCGGGGATCGACCTCCAGCACGCACTGGCCTTCATTGAAGTGATATTCCGAACCGGCAACAGATGCCACGTAGGCTTTTTCATCAGCCCCCGATCCCTTAAACTCAAGTTCCACGCCCACAAAACTGAAAGCCAGCCTCACAAAATCCCTTACTTCGGTGGTAACGCCTGTGGCAATCACATAATCATCGGGCTTGTCCTGTTGGAGCATCAGGTACATGGCTTCCACATAGTCTTTTGCATGGCCCCAGTCGCGTTTTGCCGAAAGGTTGCCAAGGTAAAGCTTTTCCTGCAGGCCCAGGGCTATTCTGCTTACCGCCCTCGTTATCTTGCGGGTCACGAAAGTTTCGCCCCTGATGGGTGATTCATGGTTGAACAGGATGCCGTTGCTGGCAAACAGGTTGTAGGCTTCCCGGTAGTTCACCGTGATCCAGTAAGCATAGAGCTTGGCAGCACCATATGGGGACCTCGGGTAGAAAGGTGTTTTTTCGCTTTGGGGCACCTCCTGTGCCTTACCGTAAAGTTCGCTGGTGCTGGCCTGGTAATAGCGGGTTTTTTCCTGTAACCCCAGCAAACGGATCGCTTCAAGCAGCCTGAGAGCGCCTATGGCATCTGAATTGGCTGTGTACTCAGGCGTTTCAAAGCTAACCTGCACATGCGACTGTGCCCCGAGGTTGTAGATCTCATCAGGCTGGATGGCCTGGATGATCCTTATAAGGTTGGTCGAATCGGTCAGGTCGCCGTAATGCATGATGAACCGCTGGTCTTTGGCGTGGGGGTCCTGGTAAATGTGGTCAACCCTTTCGGTATTGATCAGTGAGCTCCGGCGCTTTATGCCGTGCACTGTATAACCTTTCTTAAGCAGGAATTCTGCAAGGTACGCCCCGTCCTGGCCTGTAACGCCCGTTATCAGGGCCACTTTTTCTTTCATTATGCAATAATTCGGTTAGTAAGCAAATGAAATGCTAAATTACTTATTTAATTGAAGGCCAGAAAACCGGATGTTAATTAACAGTTACTTAATTACTGCTCAATTTTCTATGATTTGCGCAATAAAGATTGTTATTTTAGACCTGTGAATACAGACCTCGCCATAGTGGTTGCCGGCTATAACCGTTCAGGGGCAATGGAACGCCTCCTGCAATCCTTGTCAGGTGCAAGGATCAGGGAAAAGGTCAGGCTCTACATAAGTATCGACGGTGGTGGAAATGAAGATGTCAAAAAGATCTCGGAAGAGTTTAAATGGCCATTCGGTGAAAAAGAGCTGATCTTTCATGATGAGAACCTCGGCCTCAGGGACCATATCCTTAAGTGCGGTGATCTTTCTGAAAAACACGACGGGATCATACTGCTGGAGGACGACCTCCTGGTTTCTGAAAATTTTTATCAGTTCGCCCTTCAGTCAATGGAATATTTCAGGGATGATGACCGGGTAGAAGGCATCTCCCTTTACAGCCATCCCTATAATGAAACCTCCCAGTTCCCTTTTATGCCTGTCGAGGATGGTTACGACAACTTCTTTTTCCAGTATGCCCCCTCATGGGGACAGGTATGGTACAGGGATAAATGGAAGGAATTCCGCCAATGGTATGATGAAAACAAGGACATTAACACAGGTGACGGGATCGTGATGCCGAAGAACATCCTCCTCTGGCCAAACAACTCCTGGAAGAAATATTATATTCATTACATAATATTGAAAAACAGGTTTTTCGCCTATCCCCGGAAATCGCTCACAACTATTTTCAGCGATGAAGGCACGAACATCAGGATCAGGGAAACATTCCTTCAGGCCCCGCTATGGCATGGTAAAGACACTTTCGGCTTCTCACATTTCAACGATTCCGTTGCTGTTTATGATTGTTTCGGGGAGATCCTGCCCGCCAGGCTGAAAAAGCTGGCCCCTTTCCTGGAAGAGTACGATTTTGAGGTTGATCTTTATGGTATGAAGCCACTTGAGAGATCGAAAAAAAGATATGCGCTGTCAGGAAGGAATCCTGCTAAGGCGCTGATGAGCTTTGGCAGGGAAATGAAGCCGCACGAAGAAAATGTAGTCATGCGCATACCCGGCAATGACATCCACCTTGCTGAAAAGGATGAATTCGGGAAGGTTCCGTACATGAGAAAGCTCCTCAGGGTACATCACAGGAAACTGCTTGCCTACTGGTATCCGCTCAGGGAATATCATTTCAGCGGCACCAGGATACTGTCCACTGAAAAGGACCCGGAGAAAAACGTCGATGCCTCCTTTCTTACCCGGAAAGCGGTTTCGGTGGGCAAATATGCCCGTAAGTATTACTTTGGAAAGAAGTAATGGCTTTTTATTTTTTTCTTTCCTGCCATGAAATAATCCACCAGGTAATAGAAAAAGAAGAGCACATACATTATGATCAGGCCTTCGCCGGGCCTGGTAACATGGTAGTACCTGCCTTCGTATGCCCTTGTCCAGAACCCGGGCGGGATCTCATCCCGGTTCAGCACGATCCAGGGAGCATCTTTCCAGGCCACGTCGGGAGGGTATAAGCGGAATTCCCCCGTAAAATAGAGTATGAGAAGTACAGAGGCCACAACGATAGTAAAGACCACCGACGGTGTTTTCCAGCTTAGCTTTCCCTTTACAGGGTATTCAGTGGAAATAAAGATAAGCACGACCCCCAG
>CAZXWD010000170.1:3867-4974 GCA_964644135.1 uncultured Bacteroidales bacterium
AGGATCAGCAGGATGGTAACACCCAGGAAGAATAATTTCTGTCGCTTGTAGTTTTTTTTCCTGAGCTGGTTGAAAGTATAGGCAAGGAACAGCACCAGAAGAGCGGCAGAGATAATGGCAAACACCAGGTTATAGCCCTCAACGCCCATGTTTCTTCTCATCCTTATTGCCAGGACGGTTATCTCATCGTGGAACACAACAAGTGCAAGGTAAAAGGCAGTAGCCAGCAGAAATGAAGTGAGCCGGTTTTTCCCCAGCCAGGAAACAAGCTTTTCCATCCCTGCAAAAATAGGATAAAGATTATCCAAACCACTAACCATCATTCATTACATTTGCAGAGTCCATATTCTCTTCAGTGATGAAGATAACCATAGTCATCCCTTCATACAACCAGGCCGGGTTTATCCGCGAAACTCTCGACAGCATCCTGGGTCAGCAAACTGATCATGAGGTGGAGGTAATTGTAATGGACGGCGGCTCGACAGATGGCACAACAGATATCCTGAAGGAATACGGTGAAAGGATCAGGTGGGTCTCTGAAAAGGACGAGGGCCAGTCAGATGCGGTAAATAAAGGGATTGAAAAAGCATCAGGAGAAGTTATCGGCTGGCTTAATTCTGATGACCTTTATGAGCCCGGATCATTACCGGAGGTGCTGGATGTCTTTGCACGGGACCCGGATTGCCGGTGGGTTTATGGCAAGTGCAGGATCATCGATGAGGAAGGGAAGGAGATCATGAAGTGGATAACCCATTATAAGAACCTGAGCCTGAAAAGATATTCCGCCGGAAAAATCTTCAGGGAGAACTTTATTTCACAGCCGGCTGTTTTTTTCAGGAAGGATTTGTTTGAGGAAGCCGGGCCGCTTGACACCACCCTTAATTACGCAATGGATTATGATCTCTGGCTGAGGTTCGCGAAAAGATCAAAACCTTGCTATATTGACAGGTACCTCGCGAGGTTCAGGAGGCACGGGAGCTCAAAAAGCGAAACGGGTACGCGTGAACAGTTCAGGGAGGAGTACGAGGTTTGCCTGAGGTACGGGCCTTCGAGGTATTCTAAGTTCATGCACTGGTTCAATATGTACAAGATCGTTCTCGGCTACCG
>CAZXWD010000171.1:0-4959 GCA_964644135.1 uncultured Bacteroidales bacterium
ACTACTATTTCGGGGGATTTATCCGCTCCATGCGGGTGGCACGCATGGCCGATGCGCTGGGAAAAACCTGCATTCCCCATATGTCAGGCGGGGCCCTGGGCTACCTCTACAACAGCCATTTTGTTTCCGTGCTGCCCAATGCAGGGGAACACCACGAATTCAAAGGTTACCGCACCCATGTCCCTTTTGAATGCCCCACCTCATCGCTGAAAGTGGAGGACGGGAAGATCACCGTCCCGACGGGTCCCGGGCTTGGGATTGATATTGACCCGGCCTTTATTGAAAAACATGCGACCGTGAATGCCTGACCATTGATCAATCCAACCATTCATTCGCTTTCACGAATAATTTCTCTTGTAATGGAATCAAATCTGTTCGCACGGTCATCGATTACTCCGATTATCTGAATGAAAGCTACCTGGTGGATTTCGTGCCCATGCAGGCCGCTTCCATAAAAAAGCAGATCGCCATTCCCAAAAAGGTCTGTGCCATTGATCCTGCCTTTGCCTGGTCCGACAGCCTTTCTTTCAGCCAGGACCTGGGGCACAGGCTTGAAAACCTGGTATATCTGAAACTGCGCTACTCACATCCGTTCTATCGTGACCTGGGCCCTTACGAGGACGTGGCTTTCCAGTTCTCCCATCACCTGATCCACCACGACGGGACCATCGAACATCTTCCCGAGTATCTGAATACCGAACGAGGACATTTCCCCAACTTCGATTTCGTGCGGGCATTGCGGGAACAACTCTCCGGCGACGACGGATCGGTTTTCCGCTATGCGGACCATGAAAACACGGTCCTGAACCATATCTCAAAGCAGCTGGAGAAGTCTTCGGAGGTGAACGACAAACAGGAGCTGATCGATTTCATTCACTCCCTGACCCATACCAAAACCCGGCGGGGTGAGCGCGACATGATCGACCTGCGGCAGCTGGTCATCCGGCATTACTGGCATCCCATGATGGGCGGTTCCAACTCACTGAAAGCGGTTTTGCCCGCCATCCTGAACACATCCGGTTACCTGAGGGAGAAATATTCCCGGCCTGTATATGGGAAAAACTCGGAGATCCGCAGCCAGAACTTCGACGACGGGTGGATCTGGATCCGGGAAGATGAACGGGGAAGGATAAGGAATCCATACGAACTGCTGCCTTCCCTGGTGGGGGATATGGACGAAGAACAGATCGAAGAGTTCCTGAACGGCGACCGCCTGGCCGACGGCGGAGCTGCCATGACTGCCTACGCCATGATGCAGTTCACCCAGGTGCCCGAAGCAGAACGCCGGCGCATCATCGACGGCTTATTGCGCTACTGCGAGCTGGATACCCTGGCGATTGTGTTTTTGTGGGAGTATTTTAAAGTATTAGATATCCACCTGCCTAAAGGCGCCTGACATTAATTCCTGCTCGGTTTTACGTATACCAATGTGATTAGCAATGATTCTCCATCCTTTGACAGTTGAAGTAATTTGTGAAATAATCTGTTTCGATTTTCTATCATCAATACGAAAATATTCAGCAACTTCCCTGGCAAGATCCAGGTCCAACGAATTATCATCTTCAGAAATATTCAGACTCAATCCCACAGCATTTTCAACAGGATTCATATCATATGCTGGAGATAAAATCCAACCTTCTTTAGTAAGAATAAATCCATGGTTTCTGAGGTGATCATCTGTGTTTGAAACACAAATATTAAATACGATACGTCTCCAAAGTTCCTCCAGGTCCTCCCTGACATTCGCTCCGAAGCGCATAAGAAATTCGGCTATCTCCAAATAACCAGCCCCATCCGAGTGACCTGTCCCATCCGTGTAACCAAGCATTGTTAATGCTGATGCAAAATGAATTCTTTTGCCATTTTCCCGATCAAACCTTTTGCTTAAGTAGGTATGGTATCTTCCTGAAAATTTCTCAATTCTTGATTCAGGTACTCTGATACCGGCTCTTTGTGCTAATTCGTGGACCAACATTTCCCACGCCCCAACATCAAAAGGATCCATTTTACTTGGGAATTTCGCTATCCACAAATTATTCGCCGGATCCACAACACTAGACTTCGGGCGGGCACCACCTAAGCCAGATCCTGGTACAATAAGTAATCTCAGCCATTTAAGGTATTCCGGATTATCGAGATCTCTTTCTTCCTCAATTTTGAGACTCGCATATTCCAGGTCTCTCAATTTCCTAAACGGCGGAGAAGCATGAATTCTATCATTATCGAGGAATTCACCGCCTGGACTAAGCTTGAATCGTAGTGCACCCATACGATGACCGTCAAACACTCCCAAGAGATAATCTGATTCATACAGAGTATTGATGGGGCGTTCTTCTTTTCGAGCTCTTAAGGCTTCTCTTCTTTTCATTAGTAACCTTCCCCACCGATCGGGTGAGGAATCCAGAAATAAACCGAAATTTGACTTCCCGTCATTCAGAAATTGCGGCCCGCTATAATATCCCAGATCCGGGTCCAAAATTTGCGCAGGTGCTGATTTCAACCACTCTTTATCATATTCAAAATAGAATACTTCTTTCCCTCTGGTAATGGTCACATTCAATAGCCCTAATAAGCAAGGATCACTGAACTCATTCCAATTGGCATATACATATATTTGTTTTTGATGATGGCTCATTTTCAAAAATGTTTTAACCTCGCTTTGGAGCTCTTTTCTTGACAACCAGTTCAGAATCCTGAATCTTTCTTCCAAGTGCATCATCCTCTGCCACTTTCTCAAGGTCGTATTCAAGACCTAATACTAGCAGTACCTGCAGATAATTGCCGATACTAACAGATTCGCTCCCTCTTTCTACTTCATAAAGTGTCTTTCTTGAAATATTAGCTCTTTCTGACACTTGAATTGCGCTTAATTTTCTTCTAAGACGAGCGTATTTTATATTCTCACCAAGAGTCTTCAGTATTCTTTTCTGCTTCGGTAGTAAGACAATCTTCTTTTTCATAACGTGTATTATATTTCGCAAATATACAACAATGTGATTATTATATTACACGTTAATATAAAAATATGATTGCTTTGAATATAATGATACTCCCGGTTTCATTCCGGTAAAGGTTCAGTCTGTTTCTTGGAGGAGATCCACTATCTGAAAGAGGGGAATCTGCCTCTTTCAAGTAAAATGTACATTCTTAATTGCGAAAAAGTGTAAATGTTATTTGCCATTCACATTTCAATATGAATTATATGAAAGTATGCTGAAAAAAGAAGATTTCATTGAGAACACAGAAGTAAGCAACCTGGTCCGAAAGGTTTGCGAAATTGATACAGAATACTTAAATGCTGAAATACATGGATGGGCATGTATGAAAAGAGCATACTACTTATCGGAATGAAAAGCCTCATAGAGTGTTTTGAGGCTGAAATGGGCTAATGAGTGTAGAAAGTTTGTTCTGAAATAAATCTGTTTCCTAATTTCAGGGTCGAGGAGATGAATGGGTGCGTTTTCGTGAAAAACAGCTTAAAAAGCAATTTATAAAGAGCTATCTTTGAATAATAGCAAACACAATAATTAACGGATGAATATTCCGATTGGCTTGACGAGATTACTTCCTTTAATCTACATGCCCGTTACAATGATTTTCAGAAGGAGTTTCAACAACTGTGTACTCCTGAATATACGAAAAGCTGGATTGAAAAAATAAAAACCCTGAGAGCGTGGATAAAGGAGAAGCTTTAAGTATTGCATCAGAATATGCCAGTGTGGTCAAATCAAAGTATGATTTTGTAAGAATTATATTATTTGGCTCATACGCTAAAGGCAATTTTAATGAGGATAGTGACATCGATATCGCTGTAATCCTAAAAGACTATAATAACCTCATTGATACTCAAGTTGACTTAATGCGTCTAAGGAGAAATATTGATAGTCGCATTGAGCCCCACCCTTTTCGGAAAAGGGACTTTAAATCCTCTAATCCAATGGCCTACGAGATCATGAAATATGGTGAAGATATCGACTACAAAACAGCCTGATCCGACAATTCCTGAGAGAGTTATCGACCTCTGACGAAAACTGTACGAAAACCGATTCCCGCTCAAAACACAAAAGCCCGAGCGCTCATACTGTTATAGTTGTGGAGCTGCGGGGACTGCATTTCCACCTCTCCTATTAGCCTGATATTGTTCTCACAATTCGGTCTAAAATCGCATCGGCGTTATGCAAATGTCATGATTACGCAGATACAATCCTCGATCGACTGGTCAATGGAGCCCACAGAATCGATTTAGAGGGAGATAGCCTGCGAAAGAAAAAGCAATTTGTTTTATGCCGATCGTTATCAGTCGAAAAAAGTGCCGTTTTGGAAGTGACCCAGGAGGCCAGCTCCGGAAAGGGGTAAATATCCCCGGAACGGGGGCCAGTATCACCGGAATTTACATTCATGAACCGGACAGCTTTCTCGCCATATCTTCTGCCGGTAAAGATGCCTCTGGCGATAGGACGGGTCCGTATGGTAACGCTCCTTTTTCCTGGCACTCTTCTTGGCCTGTTTGCATTCTGTTGCGTTACAATATGACTGCTTCTTGTTCTTTCTCAAGCGGGGATTACGTGGCAAGGCTTTAGCACAATGACGGCAGGTGAAGGTTCCGGGCATTGATCTTCTATTTCGATGCCCGAAAATGATTAAATTGTTAGTAATGAATGGGGGTGGGTAGCCCAACGCTGATTCATAGTCATCCTGATCGAATATTGGGACTTTCTTCGAAGTTCCGTCTTCAAGATCGAATGTCTTTAAATATGGTGCCCAACGTTTGGCAAGTAAGTCCAGTGCCGGGGTTCTTGCGATTGTACTTTTGATTTCAGTTTATAGCTAATTCAAGAAATATTTCTCGGATTTCGATGGGGCAGGCATTGGGTTTCCTTTCTGTTACCCGCAGGCTTAATCTCTTTCTAGCAATACTTTTATTTCATCCTTTAAGGCTGGCAAGTGATTGGATACGAT
>CAZXWD010000172.1:0-4950 GCA_964644135.1 uncultured Bacteroidales bacterium
ATGCCAGGAATCCTGAGAACTCCAGTCCTTCGGTTGAGAACTTATCGAGGCTTTCCAGTCTGAAAGGTGCAATATGATATTTGAAATTGTCCCTGTGATAGATAGTATCGTTCCTGTCGTAATAGACAAAAGATTCTTCCTCGCTCTCGAAAAGAGGATATCTCGGGTGGGACACCAGTCCGGACTTGTTGTTGGGCTCATCGATATAAATAGTCCCGCTGAGGTCTTCAATAACATTATCGATATTGACAAGCGGGAAAGCCCCCTCTTTGTTCTTCTCAAAAGATTTTACTTTAAACCTGAGTGAATCCACTGTGGGCAGGTTCAACCTGAATGAATCATATTCGAACGAGCAATCGCTTGCGAAGAACTCGAAAAGACCAGCCCTTACTCTTCCTGTGAAGACAAAATCCCTGTTCTTCTTGAGGATTATTTCCCTGTTTTCGGGATAAATGTAAACATTCTGCGAATCGCTGAGGAAGACCTCCTGAACACCCCTTACAAGCATATCCAGGTTATCGAGGTTAAGTACAGCATTGCTTTCGCTGAAGGTTTCGGAATGGATCCTGATAACATCATAATCAGTGCGGCCCAGGTTGGCGTCGATGTAGGAGAAAAGCCTGTCCTCCACCACCGCCCTGTCGTTCTCAACATCAAAATAGAGGAAGCCCAGGTTGCTCAGCCTGATCAGCATAGCCCTTATCTGTTCGGGTGGCTTCCTCATGTAGGAAGCAAGAATTTCAGGACTGATCTCCTTTGTACCGTATTTATTGCTGAAATTCCGGATAACATAAAGCGGGTTCTGATCATCAATCCCTCTTAAACGGTCGAATGCATAGGCTGAATAAAAATTATTCGAGATAAAGTCGGCGATGCTTTCACGGGTTATACCGAACATCGACTGGAAATTTATCTCTTTTTCGGCCAGGTTCCACAGCAGGGCTTCAACGAACATATCCACCTTGTGGTAACTGTTGAAAAAAGGCGACCTGGAGAGCCCTCCTTCACCGCGGAAAAGGTTCAGCAGCCTTGATCCATCCTCATACTTCATCTTCAGCCCCGGGTGATAAAGTGAATCCTCCCCGAAAGAGATCACAACTGAAGCCGGGTTGGCCCTGATTTCGTCATCGCTTATCAGGAAAGCCTTTGAACGAAGGAACATGTTTTTATCATCCTCTATACGTATGCTCACCAAGGCATTCTTTTCCCTGTCGCCGGAACCAATAAACCGTATCCCCTTGAGGTTCACCCCTCCCTCGTAATTGATCCCCTCGAACAGCTCCTTTATTGTATAATTCTTCAAAAATGAATTGAATTCGGGGTAAGCCGTATTCTTGTTTGGGCGTGATGAGAAAACCTTATCGCTGAAACTTCCCAGCATGGGTATATCGAAAAACCTTTTGTCGAAAAAGGCCACACTGTCGATATCGTAGTTTGAATGCTCGAGATCTATTTCATAATCCTGCAGATCGACATAGATCGTATCCTCCGAAATGCCGAACCTTCTCCAGGTTATTTTACCTCCAAATCCTTTCCATAACCCATTCTCCGGATAGAACACCCCGGATGTACCGTTGATATAAGAGGTATCGTACCTGGAAACACAATAGAGATCTGTTTCCTTGAAAAGGAAGCGGGGAACACTATCGTATTCGAAAATGATACTTGTATCGGTAACCATCCAGTCGAATGATCCGGAATTATTCAGTATCTGAAGTTCGAAAAACCTCTGGTACAGTTCGAGGAAGTTGTTTATCTGGCTGAAACGGGCCTCTTTCTCAAAATCGAGCAGATTTTGTATCCAGTCTTCAACCTGCCCTTTGTCACGGTGGAGATAGAGTATATTTGAAAAGAAATTGTAAAAACCCGGGAAAGGTTTTACCCTCCGGTCTTTGAGAGTCTTTGAGGCTTTTATGATATAGAATTTTTCCTCCTGTGAGAAACTGCCTCTTTGCCATTCCGCGGTGAGACTGTCAATAACGAAGAAAATGTCAAAAAGGAGATCTTCGTTCTTTATATTATCATAAAGAAGCGGGAGGTCACGGATGAATTCACCCGGGTCGTCAGGAAATTCCTTCAGGGTTTGGGAACCGGCAGAAAGAGAGAGAAATAATGTGAGTATGAGAAGATACCTTTTTTTCATCCAGGATAAATCCTATTCCTTGGTAAACCGGGCTGCAACCCAGTTGTTCAATGTTTTCTTTTCTGAGAGATCCCATCCGGCCTTACCGGCAGCCTGGCAGATCTTTTCAAGGTCTTCTTCATAGAAACCGCTCAGCAGGGCAGTACCCCCTGCATTCAGGTGTTTATCGTATGCAGATATATCATCCAGGAGAATATTCCTGTTGATATTGGCCAGGACGACATCAAAACTTTCATCAGTAAGTGAAGTAGAATCTCCCATGATTACAAAGATGTGTCTGAGATCATTCAGCTCAATATTGTGGAGCGTATTATTGTAAGCCCACTCATCATTGTCGATAGCTATAACGTTTGATGCACCCAGTTTATTTGAATAGATGGCAAGGACACCTGTGCCGCAGCCCATGTCGAGTACATGCTTATCACAGAAGTCCATATCTCCCATCATTTCAAGCATGAGACGGGTTGTTTCGTGATGTGCCGTACCGAACGACATCTGCGGTTCAATGATGATCTCATGCCGGTACCCGTTATCCTGTTTATGGAAAGGTGCCCTTACAAACAACTCCTTACCAATTTTTACCGGCGTATAATCCTTTTCCCACTTCAAATTCCAGTTCCTTTCCCGGATGCTGTTAAAGCTGAAGTTAATATGACTGTCTTCGAGTATTCCCTCTAACAGTCTTGTTATTTCTTCCTCCCTGAAATCATCACCGGGGATGTATGCCAGTAAGTTTCCCCCTGACTCAACAAAGCTTTCGAATCCGGCATCCGACAACAGTGCCGTTAGCAGGTCCTGTGTTTCCTGATCTGGATTGGTAACCGTTAATTCTATGTAGTCCATTTTCAGTGAGGGGCATTTAAAAAGAGCGTATGATCTTGCAGAATTCATCGGCCTTAAGTGAAGCGCCACCTATCAGCCCTCCGTCAACGTCCTCATTCGCAAACAACTCATTGGCATTCCCTGCATTGCAACTGCCACCGTAAAGAATGATCGTTGATCCGGCAATATTTTCAGAGTATTTCTCCTTTAGCAGATCCCTTATAAATGCATGCATCTCCTGTGCCTGTTCCGGTTTGGCGGTTTTGCCCGTCCCTATTGCCCATACAGGCTCATAGGCTATTACGATCCTCTTGAATTGTTCTTCACTGAGGTGGAAAAGCCCTTTTTCCAGTTGCTTTTTTACAACATCAAAATAATTACCCTTTTCCCTTTCTTCAAGCTGTTCACCGCAGCAAAATATCGGGTTCACACTATTATCGAGGGCAAGGTTGACTTTAGAGGCAAGGACCTCATCGGTTTCGCCGAAGTATTTTCTTCTTTCAGAGTGGCCGATAATGGAAAAGGATACATTCATCGAATTCAGCATTCCTGCTGATATTTCTCCCGTATAGGCCCCTTTTTCATGATCACTGAGGTTCTGCGCCCCCACCATCACAGGGAATTCATTCACCAGGTCGGTCGCCAGTTCAAGATACACGGCCGGAGGGCAGACTATTACGTCCACATCATCGGGTTTTCCCTCCGATTTCAGGTTTTCGATGATCTTCTCAATAAGCTCATGTGCTTCGGAAAATGTGTTGTTCATTTTCCAGTTTCCTGCTACGATCTTTCTTCTCATATCTAAAAATATTCAATTTATGAATCAGTTCAGGCGATCTTAACCCTCGGGTCGAGATAACCGTAAAGAATGTCTACAAAAATATTAATTAAAACCAAGATTGCGGATATGAATAAAACTGAACCCATCAGCACAGGGAAATCATAATTTTCAAGTGAATTTACTATCAGTACGCCTATCCCTTTCCAGTCGAATACATATTCCACAAACACTGCCCCGGCCATAAGGGAGGCAAACCAACCCGTAACGGCAGTCACCACCGGGTTTAGGGAGTTCTTGACGAGGTGTCCCTTCACCACTCGAAAAATTCCCAGGCCCTTGGCCCTGGCGGTACGGATGTAATCCTGGTTCAAAACGTCAAGGGCCGCCCCACGGGTAAGTTCAATGATGATCGCCAGGGGCCTGATGCCCAGTGTTATGGCCGGTAGGATCAGGTTCTTCAGGTCGAGGTACTCACCTCTCCCGAAGTCATCTATTGAGTAAAGGCTCCCGGTCATGCTAAGCCCTGTGAGATCGGACAATAAAAAAGCAAACACCCAGGCCATGAGGATGGCGGCGAAAAAAGAAGGCAGCGACATACCGAATACCGATACGAAAAGGGCGATCTTGTCAAACAGGGTATCCTTGAACAGGGCACACAGTATACCTACTGTGAACCCCACCAGGAATGCAAAAGTAATGGCAGTGAGGGCCAGCAGCAAAGTCTTTGGAAAAGCGTCTGCTATTATGGCACTGACCTCTCTTCCGCTCTGGTATGACTTTCTGAGGTAGGGATACTTAAGTATCAAAGCTTTGTTTCCCGGCAGACCGAATAGTTTTATATACGGATCATATGCCTCAGTGTCGAGGTACCAGTAGCTTTCGGGATCTGATGTGTTATGTATTGAAACGGGTGAAATATCATTGAGGAAACCGGCATACTGTGTGATCTTTGGCCGGTCAAGCCCGAGTTCTTTCCGGATATTCTCCACCGACCTGATATCCGTGCGCTGCCCCATTAGCATCCGCGCGGGGTCGCCCGGTAAAATATTAAAAAGGATGAAGACTACCGTTACCACACCGAACAGTACCAGGATACCGTAGAACAGGCGTTTGAGGATATAAGCCAGCATTGTGCAAAGATACCGATATTAGCGCTGAGTGTTTAGTGATGAGTGTTTAGTGGTGAATGTTTAGTGGTGAATTA
>CAZXWD010000173.1:0-4931 GCA_964644135.1 uncultured Bacteroidales bacterium
GAAGAGCCTACAATGGGCATAACTTTGGTATTCCAGTTAACACCAGCAACCCCCATGTCGTTATTCCCTTTGGCTGCTGCAATTCCTGTTACATGTGTACCGTGATCACGCATAATAATGTTTCCTGAATGCGTCCAGGAGTTCCACCCGTGATAATCGTCTACATAGCCATTTGTATCATCATCAATACCGTTCCCGGGAATTTCATGCCAGTTCTTCCAGTACTCAATATCACCGTGATCGAGATCGAAACCGTCATCAACAATGGCTATTATGATAGTGTCTCCCAGGGCGGTCAGACCGCCTGTTGTGATATCCCATGCCTCGGGGGCATCGATGTCAGCGTCTACCTGTCCCCCGGTCTGGCCGGTATTATGCAGCGCCCACTGGTCTTCAAAATACTGGTCGACAGGGAATGTTTGCCTTAATTCGATAAAATGGTTGTGCTGTGCCTCCCTTATAAAGGGATGGACCCTTAAAGAGTTTGGTGCACTTGCGGATGAGAATTTTCCGGGATCGAATTTCATCAGCCAGATATTCATCCTGTGCGATAATTGCCTTACGGGCTCGAGGCCGGCATAAGAAAAATCTTTGAGCACCGAAGAAAACATTGCCTCCCTTTCCTCCCCCTTCTGAGGCTCCATCATTATGATCACTTCACCTTCGGCATAGCTGCCATCGGCTTTATCTGGGGCTTTCTGGGAGATAATAACCGGAAGAAAGAGCACAAGAACAAACAGTAAACGGTATCTTTTCATGAAAATATTATTTAGAATGTGTAAAGATAAAAAAATGATCAGTTGGCAGGCTTCATCATTTTATGTCTGATACAATTATTTTCCGGGTAATAGTTCGATCCTCGGTAATGACTTTTAAGAAATAGCAGCCATTTTTCACTCTGTTTCCATTCATATCAGTGCAATTCCACCTGATTCCCAGATCTAAAGATGATCCAGACACATTATCGAAAACTGCTATTTTCCTGCCTCTCACATCAGTCAGTATTATTTGCACATTATTAACAGACAGGTTCGATAGCTGTATAGTTGCCTCCTCACTCACGGGGTTGGGGAACACTACCAGCTCAGGCATCTGTTCATTGATGAGAGATGGACCTGTGCTTGCCGTACCGTCAGTAATTGTAAAGGCTGCAGGGGTCGTGCTGCTGCTCTGGCCTGATTCGGTATAGACGGTATATTTTATGTAGCAGTCGAGCGAGTTTTCAAGAGGCACCTGCCACTGGTACCGCCCGTTGTTAGGAAGGCCGGATGCAATTGAATACCATGGGCCTTCCTCACCTGTCACCGAATATTCCAGGTCGACCCATGATTCGAGCCCTGTGGGCACCGATGACCTCCATCTTATGTCACGGATACAATTCTGCCAGAAAAGCTCTTTTCCGTAGGGAAATTCAGGCCTTATGGCCAGTGTAAAGACAGGGCTTGTTTCTTTATAACAGTAAAATTTGTTCTGATAGCTGGGCCAGGAGCCCTCTTCAGCAACAATGGCAATATCGGCATACCCGTTATTGTCTATATCGCCCCCAACCCTGAAAGCCTGCGCGCTTCCCCGGGGTGGAGTTGTGAAGCTGCCTGCTTCGGTCCAGTTGCCTGTACCGTTGCCTGCCCATACTCGAAACTGTCCGTCACCAAAAGCTGCAATGTCGGTATATCCGTCGTTGTTCATATCAAATAACTGGGTCATTTCATAATCGCCTGCTTCAGGCAGATTTCCCGAATAATCAATCCATTGCTGCATCAGATCATTCCACACCCAGACTTTTATGCCCCCGTTTATGTTAATATATGCAAGGTCTTTTCCGCCGTTTCCGTCAACATCCCCTAAAGAAGTGCCCATCCTTCCAAAACCTCCTGATGAGGGCAGATTTTCGTCCTTAAGAACAAAATCACCTGTTCCGTCACCAAAATATATTGTACCGTATTCATGTGAAACGCAGAAATCAAGAAATCCATCGTTATTGATATCCCCGAATTCAAAAAGCATATCACAGTTACCTCCAAGGAAACCAAAAGAATGGGTCCAGGAGCCGTCCATATTATTGAGATAAACCTGGACGCCTGCTCCCGAGCCAAAGGAACAGCTCCCCAGGTCGAGGTCCCCGTCGTTGTCAACATCCCCGAAATCGGTTCCAAACATACCCCAGTCCTCACCTGCAGTGGCCAGCCCGTCGTCCCAGGGCGTCCATGAAGAAGCGGTACCATCACCAAGGGCAACCTCAATTAGCTGATCCCCAAGATCGGTACTTGAATAATTGTGGTGCATACCGTAACCTACATCCCAGTAGCCGTCGTTGTCTACATCGCCTATGGCAACTCCACCATAACCAAAATCCCCGTTCATAACAACTGACCAGCTTCCTGTACCATCGCCCAGCCAAACCATAACTCCGTGCTGTGAGGTACCTACGAACGGGCTCCCGTGATCGCCTATCGAAACCATGTCGAGCAGCCCGTCGTCATTCATGTCGCCGAACTCTATCTCAGTCCGGCCTCCCTCCCAGTCGGGGTAGCTGAGGCCATTCGATGCAGAAACATACTCAAGGTTTCGTTGCTGGTCCTGCGAATTAGCGACCAATGAAAAAACAGTAAAAACGATGATCAGCGGAAGGCAGAAATGTTTCATAATTTAATGATTTTGCCGTTAAACACTTCCCGGTTGACCTTTACCCTGAAAAAATAAATACCGGGAGTAAGGTTACCGGTTAAACCCGGTATTTTATCCAGTGATATGATATTATTCCCTTTATGCAGATTTGATTCTGTAAAAGATCCGATTAACCTTCCGGTAATATTGTAAACAGAGATGGTTGCATTACCGGAATTGTGAGCCGGAATTTTAAGGTAGCACTCATTGCTGAAGGGGTTGGGATAAGCGAGAACAACTCTTTCTTTCAAATTCTCTCCTTTGTTTTCTATTCCAGTCACATATTCAGCAACTTCAAAGAAATCGAGGATCCTTTTTATCATTTCTTCCTTTGCACCAATGGGTTCAAGAGGGATCAGTGTCCCCAGATCGGTAACGCTGCCAATTGTCTTGTAACCGGACGTTTTTAGGGCAATGGCGCATGATTTACCTTCACCGGTGTTTTCGATGACTGAAAAGGCTTCGGTCGTGCTGTCGGGCTCCAACCAATAGAAGTTTAAGGGATGCACCGACTCACTTAGCAAAGAAAGTCCTTCCATGAAAGTGCTGTCAGCTCCGCGCACTGTGTCGAATACGGTTAAAGATCCTTCAGGGACAATTCCAAACCTGTTATGAACAGGGGTTTGCAGGTCGTCAAGCCACGTTTCCCTTCCTTCCATATAGATACTTCCGCCATTGTCGAGGTATTCTGCCAGCTCGGCTCCCTGCGCCCATGTAAGTTCGTGCTTGGAATAAAAGACACCGAGTGAAATAAACAGGCACTGATAGTCTGAAATATCAGGGGGTAATTTCTGCCAGTATTCTGCAATTATATCCATTTCCCTGATCGTTTCGAAAAGCCGGGGCGCTGAGTGGCTGTTCGGGTCGAGGTCAATTACGGCTACCGGAACATGGCCAATATTTATTTCTATGGAATCTTCGAAGGTATTCGTATTTTCTCCCCGCATTATGCACTTCAGCGTAGTTTTATATCCAAGGGGCAAATATTGGCCTGCTGAAATGCTGAAGGTGTTTTCTGCGGCTTCCCCCCTGCGGATTGTACCAAACTCCTGCTGACCGGTGTTATTTATTACTATGGCTGGATGGCTGGATACCAGTTCCGCTGTGACATTTTTTACTGTGGAATGACCAGTATTCCTTAAGCGCAAGGTAAGGTTGGCCGTTTCTCCCGGTTCGATCAAATTATCATTATTGATAATCTCAAAATTCTCTACTGTCAGGACAGGCGAAAAGGCCTCATATACCAATTCTTTTTTCCACAGTTGCCCCTCTGAATTGAGGGAAGCCTCAAAATATAGTTTTTCCTTGTCAGGAATGTCTGTGTTCACATCAAAGGAAAAAGCTTTGGTTATGACCTCTTCCTGTCCGGGTGCCAGGTCCCCGATAAATTCAGAGTTATCTGTTATTGTAATATGCGGATTTGAAGAGGTCATATCTATGTTCAGGCCATTGATTGTTGTTTCCCGGTTGTTTTTTACCGTAAAGTCGATCTCCACAGCCTCACCGTATTCGATCCTGTCGTCATCACCGGCAATCGGCATAAAATGAGCTACCAGACCATTGGAGAAAGAAAAGGTTTTGGTGCCTGCAACATTTCGCCTGTCGGTTGCAGTTACGGTTATGTTGTATATTTTCTCAGAATTTTCAGGAATACCCTGAAGGGTCCCTGAATCATCAATGTAAATGCCATCAGGAAAGCTCTGTGGTACGAATTCTGCGAGGTGATTTTTAAGGACAATGTTATTGGACCCAAAAGGTGTAAACGTGTACGAATGATTATTTCCTGCTGATATTCCTGAAGCCCTGTGCAGGAAATCCAGTTCATCAAAATCTGAGTAATTGAATTTTATCCGGCCATCCTTAAAAAGTGTTGCTGCGAATTCATAATAACCTGTAAGATCTTTTTTATCAATCCTGACCTTCCATCTGAAAGAAACACTGTCGGCATTCTCAGAATACCATACTTCATCGGGCATAAAGGCCTTGCTGACCATAGGGGTGATCATTTCCCTGGTCTTCAGCATCAGATGATGATCTTCAAGGTAAGGCCACGGCAATTTGTTTTTTTCGAATTGCAGGAATCCTTTTGCGTTTACATAAATGCTGTCGTGTTTTTTTCCGTAGAAGGGGAAAGCAAATGGCAGTTCCAGCGCAGCAGTGCTGTCGTTATTGGGGCCGGGTAATAAAAGTTGCTCATTTATCAATGGAAAATTATCAGAACCTGTATGAACATGATAAGTTTTTTCCAGAAGCCATTTGTAGGGAGT
>CAZXWD010000174.1:0-4880 GCA_964644135.1 uncultured Bacteroidales bacterium
ATCATTGTAATGATGTCGGGATTGCTGCTATTGGCAGTGATTTATTCATACAGGCTTTTCAGCACCCCAACAGGAAGAAAAGTCAACGGCAGGTTCTGGTTGATCCGTAGGGTCAACTATTCCATCCTTATCACAGTGATTGTTTTATTATCCCTGCTTATAGTTGATGCACCGGGCCGAACCTTCTACGGCCCGGTTGCCGGGGTGCTTCTGATATTGCCCTGCTTTCTGAATATGGCCACGCACCGTAAACATTATTTCAGGATGAACTATGTGTATTGTCAGGTCAGGATATTTGTTTTCCTTGGACTGGTGATCCTGTTTTACTTCTTGCCCTCCTGATGATTATAAATGCTGCAATCATATTCAGGATATCCAGGACACCTATCGTGAAACATTTTCTGATTACGACCTTAAGATCATTGGTATTTGTTCCAACATTAATGGCACCTTTGAGCATATAAGACCATCTGTAAGAGGCAGCGAATGGGTAATGGACATATATCTCGATAAAACGGGTGACTTCAGGAGATCAATGGGAGTACCGTGTGTTCCTTTCACTTTTCTCTTCAATCCTGAAAAGCAGGTAGTGTGCAGGTATAATGGTTATTGCACCGGATCGGAAGATATCCTTTGTAAAAAACTTCGTGAGTGTATGCAACCTCTTACCGACTAATATCCCCGTAATCTTTGTTTCCGGTCGCATTATTTAGTAATTTAGCCCGTGCCTGTCTGCAACCGGAGGTAAATACAAGTGTACATTAACAGATCATTAACTGCATATACCCTTACATTGCTTTTCCTGGCAGCACTTGCAATCAGCCAGGGGTGCAAGAAGGATGATCCTGAGCCTGAAAACCATTGGCCCGAAGGAGCCGTCCCAATGATTGATTTTTTGAAATGGTCACTTTCATCAACACCGAAAAACTTCCCCGAAGCTTTCGTAAGCGGAAACCTTGGCTATGGTAAAAACCGTGCAAAGCTGTGCTGGTATAATATCGACCCTGTTTTTTCAAAATTTCATCCTGAAAAACCACCCAATATTACGGATGAAGAACTATCAAAACCCTACATAAGGGAGGTGCTTCATACCGAAATTTATTTTAATGATGATCTGCCGGATGGGAATCCGGAGCCCATTATAACAATGAACATCGACTTTTATCCTACCCTTAGAGGCCCTTACAATTACGATGCTTTTCCTTCTGCAGTATCAGCAGGGATGGATCCCAACGGCAATCTTGCATCACCGGAAACCCGGTGGGGCGGCATCATGAGGACTATTCCTCAAACAGATTTTGAGTTGAACTATGTAGAGTTCTGGATGCTCGATCCTTTTATCGAGAATGAAAACATTACAGGTGATCTTTATATCAACCTGGGAAATTTCAATGAAGACATTTTAAGGGACGATAAGGTATCCAATGAAGCATCCATTTCACAGGAACCAGCTTATATGGACACAACCGTGTGGTGCCTGGCAGGAAAATACAACAAGTGGAAAGACACTTTCAGCTCTGCCGGAGACCAGGACCTTGGCCTCGATGGCCTTGATAACCAGGGTGAAATAAATCATTATAACAGCTTTCTGCAGGATGTCTTTGATTATTACGGTCAGGGCGTCCTTACAAAGATCCTGCATGACCCCTCGGCCGATGATTACCATTACTTCAGGGGGACTGATTATGATAACTGGACACCGGCCTCCCAGGTTCACGTCCGCTATCAGATGATAAACGGCCTGCAGGGAAATTCCAAACCCAACCATCTAAATCCTGAGGATTATCCGGTTGCCATAACTCAGAATCCTGATACGGAAGATATTGATAATTCGGATGACCTTGATTTTCAAGAATCATACAGGGAGTATCATGTTCCAATCAGAAAGGAAGACTTTGTTCAAGGTGAAAATTATATTGTAACGGTAAGGAATGCAAGAGGTGTTCCTTTGCCCGACGGGTCGATGGGAAATTTTAAATGGTACTATTTCAAGATCCCTGTGGATGATTTTACTGATACTTACGGAGACCCTCTTCCCTTTTCAAGTTTCGATATGATCCGTATTTATCTTACCGGTTTTTCAGACCCTGTTACCATCAGGCTGGCCTATTTTTATCTTTCTGAAGAATGAGAGACGACGTCTCATTTTTTACTAATTTTTTTTATGGTTCCATCCTTGACTTTGGCCCAATAGTTGTTCAGATCGCGCTTCACTTCGGGGGCCAGGATCACCAGCCCGATCATATTGGGGAACGCCATGCAAAGCACCATCATGTCTGAGAAGTCGATCACCGCCCTGAGCGATGAAGAAGCCCCTACAACTATGCATGCCAGGAAAAAGAGCCTGAAAATTGTGTCACTCACTTTTCTTGTTCCGAAGAGCTTCTGGCTCCAGCCACCGAAAAGATAATCAAACCCCTTTTGTCCGTAGTATGACCAGGAGATCATTGTGGAAAATGCAAAAAGAGTGACTGCAAGCAAAAGCAGGTAAGGGAACCAGGGGAAAACAGTGCCAAAGGCAGCGGAGGTAAGATGAACCCCTTCAAGGTCGGTGGTGTTGTAGAAACCGGTAAAGATGATGACCAGGGCAGTCATGGTACAGACGATCACGGTATCCACAAAAGGTTCCAGCAAAGCCACTATACCTTCACTTACCGGTTCATTGGTCTTTGCCGCAGCGTGTGCTATCGATGCGGACCCCACACCTGCTTCGTTTGAGAAAGCACCCCTTTGGAATCCATAGATCAGAACCCCTATGAAGCCACCCTTCAGTGCATCGGCCGAGAAAGCCCCGTTGAATATCGCCATGAAGGCATCATCTGTCTGGTCTATGTTCAGGAAAATAATGACAAGTGCGGTACCCACATAAAGCAGTGCCATGAACGGGACGATCCGTGAGGTCACCCTTGCAATGCCTTTTATGCCCCCGATTATTACAAGCCCTACAAGGAAGGCCATCACAATACCATACCAGAAACCATGGTCTTCTGTCCCGGGGAAAAATGTAGTGAATTGCTCGAATGCCTGGTTCGACTGCAGCATATTACCGCCTCCCACCGATCCTCCGATTACAAGGATAGCAAATGAAACTGCCAGGATATGGCCGAGCAGGCCAAGGTTCCGTTTTTTAAGGCCGTACCTGAGGTAGTACATGGCGCCTCCTGAAACTTCCCCTATTGGATTGATCTTTCGGTATTTCAGCCCCAGTGTGCATTCGGTGAACTTGGATGACATCCCCAGCAGGCCGGCAAGGATCATCCAGAATGTTGCGCCCGGCCCACCGATCGACACAGCCACAGCTACTCCTGCTATGTTTCCCAGACCGACGGTAGCTGAAAGGGCAGTGGTGAGCGCCTGGAAGTGGGATACCTCGCCGCTCGACCCCGGTTTGTCGTACTTGCCCCTTATCAGGTTAATAGAATGCCTGAAACCCCTGATGTTTATGAACTTCATGTAAATAGTGAAGAACAGTCCACCAGCAATAAGCCAGAGCACTATCAGTTTGAGCGGTGCCGTTATGATCTCACCCTTATGGTTCTTTACAGGCTCCCCCTTTTCATTTCTTACCACAGGATCATAAACTCCCACAGCCTCAAAAGGGTCCCAGAACAATACTTTTCCCAGCCCTTCAACAATAGGGGTAAAGGCATTATTAATACGGTCGCTGAGGGTAAGCGGGGTATTATTTTTAAGGCTGTCAGATACGGAAGAAGATAAGTGCTCTTCAGCAAAACCTTCCGATGTTGCTGAAAGAACAAAAAGTGTTATTATCAGAAGTTTTGAGGGTTTCATTAATTAAACACTTAACGCTCAACACTAAAAACTAAACACTATTTGGCTTTAAGCTTATTCATCTCGGCAAAATATTTCCTTGTTTCGCTCATCACTACCGGTGCAAGGAACAACAAGGCGATAAGGTTCGGGATGGTCATGAAGGTGATGACCATATCCACGAAATGCCATACAATGTCGATACCCCAGATCGCGCCTAAAAATACGAACAGGCAGTACAGGTAGTAATATGGCTTGATATATTTTTCGCCGAGCAGGTAGTTTGCGGCCCTGGTACCGTAGTACGACCACGAAATGACTGTTGAAAAAGCAAAAAGCATAAGACCGATCGCGACAACGTGCTGTCCCAGGCCTGAAATTCCCACTCTTGTCAAGCCTATCTCCATTCCTTCAATGGTCATTCCCACGCCTTTTATTCCTGATTGCCAGGCACCGGTTACGATGATGACAAGGGCGGTTAGCGTACAGATAATGAGTGTATCTACCAGTGGTTCAAGCGAGGCAACCAGGCCTTCCCTTGCGGGGTATTCGGTCTTGGCGGCTGCGTGGGCGATGGGGGCAGACCCCTGTCCGGCCTCGTTCGAAAACAATCCACGTCTCACACCCCATATCAGGGTCATGAGGAAAGTGGACCCGACAAATCCGCCTGCTGCTGCTGTGCCGGTGAATGCATCTGAAACGATCATGGCAAAAGCACCCGGAACCCTGTCATACTCAATTAGGACTATGGCTGCAGCACTTATGAAATAAAGAATTGCCATGATGGGAACTAGCCGGCTTGTTACTTCTGCAATTCTCTTAATACCTCCAACAACTACCATGAATACCAGCGAGGTGATCACGATACCGGATAACCATGTAGGTATATTGTAATTTGTGAACAAAGCATCGCTCATCGAATTCGACTGGGCCATATTGCCTGTGCCGAGTGAGCACAAAATTGCCGCAATGGCAAAAACCACGGCAAGGATCTTCGCAAACTTTCCAAGCTTGTTTTTAAGGCCGTGCTCCATATAGTACATCGGTCCGCCCGAAACACTTCCATCCGAATTAAAGATCCTGTATTTATGTGAAAGGGTGCATTCAGT
>CAZXWD010000175.1:0-2932 GCA_964644135.1 uncultured Bacteroidales bacterium
TGTAATATTTAACATTGTGGTGCTTAGTGCCTTTGAGTCTTCGTGGCAAAAAAGGATCAGCCACAAAGGCACAATGACACAATGAACCACAATGTCCATCAAATAATCCTAAAACCGAATAATACTTTTATTGGTTATTGGTAAGCATAACATAGAGGCTCAAAGGAACGCAAAGTAGGGGCAATAACACACAAACCGCACAACACGTTATGTTTTACTATCAAGTTATTTGTAAATTTGTTTAAACCTTAAAATTAATTAGTGATGGCTATTAAGAAAGTTTGGATCGAAGAAGGATGCACTCTGTGTGAATTATGCTCCGACACCTGCCCTGATGTTTTTGAAATGGGCGATGATTCAGCAGTTGTAAAAACGGGGGTTGACTTCAGCCAGTTCGAGGATGAGATCAAGGAATGTGCTGAAGAATGCCCGGTTGAGGTCATCCACTACAAAGAAGACTAATAACATTTTTTGAAGGAAAGGTATCCCGGGACCTGATTGAGTTTTTTCAGGTCCCGATCTTCCTCCTTATTAACTTGTAGAGTTCACCGGCCCAGAGGACTGCTGAACTGATCAGGGTAATAACCAGGAATTCCACTATACTTATCCCTGTAAATCCGAATGCAGACTGCAGGAACGGTATCTTAATAACCGCAAACTGCAACGCAATGGAGGCTACAAAAGCCAGGTTGATCCATTTATTGCTCAACAGGCCAATCTCAAAAACTGACTTACGGATATCCCTCATGTTCATTACGTTGAAAACCTGTGTCATGGCGATTATCAGGAATGCAGCCGTACGTGCCTTCTCAAGCCCTTCAGGGAGGTAATGGTTGAAGGCAAAGATTGCCATGGTCACCATAATTGCCGCCATTATAATAAGATAAGGGAGTATGTCCCAGGTAAGTATCTTTTCGTTCTTTTTAATGGGTTTGCGGTCCATCATGCTGCCGTGGCCTTTCTCAGTTGACTTGGCTACATCCATGATGCCGTCGGTAACAATGTTTACCCACAGGATCTGCACGGCAGTGAGTGGTATGGGCATACCCAGAAGAAGGGTGAATATCAGGGTGGAAGTTGATGCAAAGTTCGTGGTGAGCAGGAAGTAACTGGTGCTTTTCACATTCTTGAAAACAATACGTCCTTCCCTTATGGCATTTACAATACTCGCAAAATTATCATCTGAAAGCACTATCTGTGAAGCATCTTTTGCCACGTCGGTACCTTTTTTACCCATTGCGATACCGACATCGGCTTTTTTGAGCGCCGGGGCATCGTTCACCCCGTCGCCGGTCATCCCTATCAGCTCTCCTTTTTCCTGTAAAGTTTCTGCTATTTTTAATTTTGTGTTGGGGCTAACCCTTGCAAACACAGATACATTCTCCACCATATCCATGAACTCAGAGTCGCTGAGTTCTTCTATTTCTTTTTCCGACAGAGCATCGGGGTAATCACCTTTTCCATTGTTTTCCTCAATGATGCCTACTTTTTTTGCAATTGCTGCTGCCGTTCGCTTGTGGTCGCCCGTCACCATAACCACCCTGATACCTGCTGTTTTGCATTCCGAAACAGCTTTTTCCACTTCGGGCCTCGGAGGGTCTATTATACCGGCCAGCCCGGCCCAGACTATCGAATCCACATCTTCGACCTCAATTTCATCCTGGCCTTCAGGGATTTCCTTGAACCCCAGGGCAAGCACCCTCATGGCATTTCCGGCCCACTCATCATTCCGGTCCCGGATCTTTTTTCTGTTTTCGTCGGTTAATTTCTTTGTTCCGTCCTTCTTAAGCCATTTTTCGCTTTTTTCAAGGACTTTTTCAGGGGCACCGAGGACCAGCATTTCTCTCTTTCCATTGTAACTTACCAGGGTAGCCCTGAACTTTTGCTCAGAGTTGAAAGGGATGTCATCCAGCACTTCGGCTTTGCTATAAGGCTCGGTTTCGAAAATGACACTCTTCTTTGCCAGCACCTTAAGGGCGATTTCCGTGGGGTCGCCGCTCACCTGAACTTCGTTGCTGTTTCCTTCCTCTTCTTCATTTCCCTTTCCGTTTCCACTTTTCTTCACAGTTGCGGCATTACAATAGGCCGCCACAAGAAGTTGCTTTACCAGGGCGGGATTCTCATCATCTACAGTGACCTCTTCGTCATCTTCATCTGTAATATCACCTTCCAGTTCGTACCCCTGTCCTGATACGGCAGATTCATTGCCGTCGGCATCGTAGAGTTTTTTAACGGTCAGTATACTTTGGGTGATGGTACCTGTTTTGTCGGTGAGGATAGTGCTCACAGAACCGAGTTCCTCCGTGGCTGTGAATTCTCTGATGATGGCGTTTCGTTTGGCCATCCGGTTTGCCCCAATTGCCAGCACGATTGAGATAACGACCGGCAACCCCTCAGGTATCGACGATACCAGTGTGGCAATGGTGACAAGGAGTATTTCATTGAATTCGAACGAGCGGTAAAAATAACCGATGCAGAAAACGATTATGGAGGTGGAAACGGCAATGGCGGCCATTTTCTTGGCCAGCCTGCTTGTTTTCTTCCTGAAGTTCGATTCGGATTTCCCCATTTCGCCAAGGGAAGCTGCAATTTTACCGAGCTCGGTCTTTTTTCCGGTGGCAATTGCAATGGCCGTAGCTGATCCCTTTACAACATGAGTCCCCTTCCAGACCATATTCGACCTGTTGATCAGTTCGGCATCCTTTTTTACTTTACCGCTTTGTTTTGCAACAGGTGCAGGCTCTCCGGTGAGGGTGGCTTCGGTTGTGCGTAGGTTTTTCGCCTCGATAAGCCGGCAGTCGGCCGGAACGGTTTGCCCTTCCCTCAGGTACACGATATCACCAGGTACCAGCTCCCTTGCCCTGATGGTTTGCTGCTCCCCGTTCCTCAATACAATGGCCTTTTTCTTGACCATTTTTTTGATAGCTTCCAC
>CAZXWD010000175.1:3032-4855 GCA_964644135.1 uncultured Bacteroidales bacterium
TCAATATCAGAGGAGAGTTCTTCAAGGACCTCTTCGGGTGTTTTATTTAAATATGGTTTCGAGCTTTGCTCTATCTTTTCTGCCATAATATTAATCCAGGTATCATGCCTGTTTTTTCAGAAAGTCAAGCACTACATTGTCGAAATGCTCAGGTACAACCAGGTTGGACGGATCGCAACCATGCTTCAGTATCCTGAACTGTGAGTTTTTGATGAGATCCGCTGTTTTCCTGGCCATTTTTATGGCAAATTTCCCAAAACCGTCACCCACGATTACCAGGGTTGGTGCATCAATTATTTCTAGACGATTTGTAATATCGAACCTGTTTATCTCTGCCCTTGCCATCAGGAGTTGCTCATTGTCACTTTTTTTGTAGGATTCGAGAAAATATTGCAGTGCCTTTCCCCTTTCAGGTCCCTTGTAAACCTGCTTCAGCGATCTTTCCAGCAAGTCGGGTGTGATCTTCATTGTGAGCCATTGCATCCAGCCGGCTGCCATTTGCGTGAGGGTGGAAACGGAGCTGAAACTGTCGGCAATCACAAGTTTATCTACCTTATCCGGATGATCGCAGGCAAATTGTTGCACAACGGCCCCACCCAGGCTAACCCCTGCAAGACTGAATTTCTCAAGTCCAAGCTTATCCGACAGCTCTTTTATGTCCCTGGCACAATCACCGATGCGGAATGATACCACATTGGACGATTCTCCATGACCACGGAGGTCGGGAACAATGAGCCTGTATCCTTTTGAAGGATATTTTGAGATCTGGGGTTCCCACATTCTATGTTCCGCACCCAGGCCATGTATGAGAAAGAGCGGATAGCCCTCGTCGTTGCCGTAGATTTCATAAAAGATATCCACCCCATCAGAAGTCCTGAATTTCATATACTATTATTTATTATGATCTTTTCACTTCAATAAATCATCAATGTTGCAGGTATCAGCCTATTGTGATGTCATCAACCACATCGGTTACGCCGGCGGTATACATTGCTATGTCGTGTGCCTCATCTTTGATAAGGTAATGTGACACTGCGCCTATCAGGTGGACCACTCCACCGCTCACATCTACATATATTTTATCCTCGTCGATCAGGCTGCTTCGCTCGAAAGCATTCTTAATATCTCTTTCTATATCCATGTCGATTACTGTTTTTGTGGGATTGACCGAAATGGTGTTGATTACCTCCGTTACTCCGTTTGCCGAGTTGGCAATGTCGAGTGCGAGGTACTTCTCCCAGAAGGAGTTGACAATACCCGAAAGGGTAACCACCCCTTTTTCGGTCTGTACACTTATGCTATCTGAATTGATCCTGCTGTTCCACAGGAGCATGTTCTTAATATTTTCTGTTATCTCTTCATCCGTGGGGATCGTAATCCTTGGAGGAAATTTGATCTGGAGATGATTTTCAACGTTTTTCACGCCTTTCACCCTGAAGGCATCCCGTTGTGCCGAAATTTTTGCGGTAAAGTTCGGGACCGTACCTTCAAGCTTTACGGTGTCGTTTTCTATTTTAACATGAACATCGTTTGCATTCACGCTGTCGTCCCATATCAGGTGATCCAATACATCTTGTTTCTTCATTTCTTCAACTGTCCGTGTCATATATTTCCTTTCTTTTTGTTTAGCTGTTGGCCGTTGGATTATTGTCAAAATTGTCTCAATTGTCACTATTGTCAAATTGTTTTTATTGCCTTGCTTTTATACCCACCCCCTTAATCCCCCTCCCTGCGAGCAAGGAGGGGGAGGAACTGATCTGCGAGAATCCACTTAATCCGTTATATCCGTACTCCCGAGCTATCGTGCTTTCATTGTTAATTGT
>CAZXWD010000176.1:0-4829 GCA_964644135.1 uncultured Bacteroidales bacterium
GTGAGATAACTTTTCTCTGTAGAAAAACCTTATTACCTGTTCCTCAAACATAGTACGCATAGTACTCATAGTAAGCATAGTACGAAAGTACCATAGAGTGTTCCTGATCCTAATCTTAATCCTAATCCTGTTCCTATTCCTGCTCCTACTCCTGCTCCTACTCCTAACATTGTCCCATGTGAACATGGTGATATGCGAACATGCGTACGTGATTTGCCGTCATCATAGTACTTGAATTACGATAGAAAATTCGTGGTTCTGCTTAACATTGTTAATTTTTTCACAATAACACTCTTTCCCCTTTGCCGCCACATCCAGAAGTTGTACTTTTGCACCTGCATTGGTGATTTCTAAAGATTTACAACATGGATAATCCAGATAACAAGCTCTTCGGGGAGTTCAGGCCGGTGGCTACCTCCGAATATGAAGAGAAGATCCTGAAAGACCTGAAAGGTGCCGACTACGAAAAAAACCTCGTTTGGCGCACAGGCGAAGGCTTTAATGCCAGGCCCTACTACCGCAGGGAAGATATCGACGGTATGGACCACCTCGATTCGTTCCCGGGCAATTTCCCTTATGTGAGGGGTAAAAAAGTACACGACAACAATTGGTTCGTAAGGCAGGAACTGAAGGTAGACGACCTGGAAAAGGCCAACGAAAAAGCCCTCGATATACTAATGAAAGGGATCGATTCGCTCGGCTTCACCCTTGACCCGGATAAGGAATATACCAGGGACGACCTCGACATCCTCCTGAAAAACATATTCGCCGAGATCGTCGAAATAAATTTCAACGGCAGCGCCCATGCCCTCAGCCTCATGGAGAACCACTATGAAAACCTGCAACACTACAACAGGGAGTTCTCCAAAGTGCACGGCTCGATCAATTACGATCCGCTGGGCAGGCTGGTAACAAAAGGAAAATGGTTCAGCGGTGAACAGGAGGATCTCGAAACCTGCAGGAAACTCATTGAAATAGCCGCTCACCTGCCTCATTTCAAGGTGATAGGGGTGAACGGGGTGAATTTCCATGAGGCCGGAAGCTCGACAGTGGAAGAGTTGGCCTTCAGCCTTTCGGCAGGGGTGGAGTACCTCACACGCCTCACAGAAATGGGGCTGTCAATCAACGAGGTGGCGCCCAACATCAAGTTTACCTTCGGTATCAGCTCCAACTATTTCATGGAAATAGCCAAGTTCAGGGCGGCACGCTGGCTCTGGGCCAAGATCGTGAAATCATACGGTCCGAGCCGCGAAGAGATAGGGCAGATGAACATCCATGCCATCACTTCGGGCAAGAACATGACACTGTACGATCCTTATGTGAACATGCTCAGGAGCACCACAGAGTCGATGTCGTCGATAATAGCCGGTATCGACTCGCTGACAGTGCGGCCCTTTAACGAGGTGATGGGCGGGGAAGGCGAGTTTGCCGAAAGGATAGCCCGAAACCAGCAACTGCTGCTCAAGGAAGAGTCGTACCTCGACAAAGTGGTCGATCCGTCAGCAGGTTCCTATTACATCGAAGCCCTCACCGATTCCATTGCCAGGGAAGCCTGGAAGCTGTTCCTCGAAACGGAGGAAAAGGGCGGGTTCATCCAGGCAGTCAGATCGTCATTCATGCAGGACAGGATCAGCAAATCGGCCGAAGAAAAGCTTCAGGCCGTGGCAACAAGGAAATACTATATCCTGGGCACCAACCAGTACCCCAACTTCGGCGAAACGATCGATACGAACGAGCCAAAGAAACTACTGGGAGATACAGAAGAAAAGGAAAACAAGGAATTCAGGACGATCCGTCCCATCAGGATATCTGTTGGATTTGAGGAGCTCCGCCTCCGCACCGACCGGTATGCAAAAAACAACAAACGTCCGGTTGCCTTTATGTTCACCTACGGGAACCTGGCAATGCGTATTGCCCGGTCGCAGTTCTCCAGGAACTTTTTCTCCTGTGCAGGGTATGATGTGAACGACAACCTGGGCTTCAAAACCATCGACGAAGGAGTGAAAGCCTGCCTCGACAGCAAGCCCGAGATCGTGGTGATCTGCAGCTCCGACGAGGAATACCCGGATATTGTCCCCGAACTAATTGAAAAGCTCAGCGACAAGACCCACCTGGTGCTGGCCGGTTATCCGAAGGATTCGGCCGGGAAGCTTAAGGAAGCCGGAATGAAGCACTTCATCCATACAAGGAGCAATGTGCTCGAAACATTGCTCGGGTTCCATGAATTGCTCGGGATACCTGAACTGAAGAGTTAAAAACGGAAAACATTGAAAGATATGAAACCTAATTTCCATCATATAGATATCGGACAGATCCCCTCCACCGGCATGGCCGGAGAGGAATGGGAAAAGGAACAACACATCGGCGACGGCTGGATGACCGCCGAAAAGATCCCCGTGAAGAGTGCATTCACTTCAGACGACCTGAAAGAGCTTGAGCACCTTGGCTTTGTGGCCGGTTTGCCGCCTTTTCTTGGCGGACCGTATTCCACGATGTATGTCATGCGCCCATGGACCATCAGGCAGTATGCAGGATTCTCCACCGCAGAGGACTCCAACGCCTTTTACCGCCGCAACCTGGCTGCCGGCCAGAAAGGGCTTTCAGTCGCTTTCGACCTGGCCACGCACCGAGGCTATGACTCTGACCACGAAAGGGTGGAGGGAGATGTAGGTAAGGCGGGTGTAGCCATCGACTCCATCCTCGACATGGAGATCCTGTTCGACCAGATACCGCTTGAGAAGATGTCGGTTTCGATGACCATGAACGGCGCCGTGCTGCCCGTTATGGCCTTTTACATTGTTGCCGGGCTGGAGCAGGGCGCTTCGCTCGAGCAGCTTACGGGCACCATACAGAACGACATCCTCAAGGAGTTCATGGTAAGGAACACCTATATCTATCCGCCGCAGCCTTCCATGAGGATCATCGCTGATATTTTCGAGTACACCTCGAAGAACATGCCGAAGTTCAACTCCATCAGCGTAAGCGGATACCACATGCAGGAAGCCGGAGCCACCGCCGATATCGAGCTGGCCTACACCCTGGCCGACGGGCTTGAATACCTTCGCACGGGAGTTGAGGCGGGCCTCGACATCGACAAGTTCGCCCCGCGTATTTCATTCTTCTGGGGCGTTGGCATGAACCACTTCATGGAGGTGGCAAAGATGAGGGCTGCCAGGATGCTGTGGGCAAAGCTGGTAAAGCAGTTCAACCCGCAGAACCCCAAATCGATGGCGCTCAGGACACATTGCCAGACCTCGGGCTGGAGCCTTACCGAGCAGGACCCGTTCAACAACGTGGCACGTACCTGCGTGGAGGCTATGGGGGCGGCGCTGGGCGGCACACAGTCGTTGCACACCAACGCCCTTGACGAGGCCATTGCCCTGCCCACCGACTTCTCGGCAAGGATAGCACGGAACACACAGATCTATCTCCAGGAAGAGACGCAGATAACCCGTGCCGTAGACCCCTGGGCCGGATCCTATTACGTTGAAAAGCTTACACACGAGATCGCCCGCAACGCCTGGGCACATATCAAGGAGATCGAAGGCCTGGGGGGCATGGCAAAAGCCATTGAGACCGGGCTGCCCAAGATGAGGATCGAAGAGGCGGCCGCACGCAGGCAGGCCCGTATCGATTCGCACAAGGATACCATCGTGGGCGTGAACAAGTACCGCCGCGAAAAAGAAGATCCGATCGAGACCCTGGAGGTGGACAATACCGCCGTGAGGGAATCACAGATCAGGAGGCTGAAAAAGCTCCGCGACATCCGCAACAACGAGGAGGTGCAGGCCGCACTCAATGCCATCACCAAAGCGTGCGAAACAGGGGAGGGGAACCTGCTCGAACTGGCGGTTGATGCAGCCGGAAAGAGGGCATCACTGGGCGAGATCTCTTATGCCTGCGAAAAGGTCTTTGGCAGGTACAAAGCTGTGATAAGATCTATTTCAGGGGTATATTCTGCCGAATCGAAGGATGACGAGAGCTTCAGGAAAGCCTGCGAGCTGGCCGATGAATTTGCCGGACTGGAGGGACGTCGTCCCAGGATCATGATCGCCAAGATGGGACAGGACGGCCACGACCGCGGAGCAAAGGTGGTTGCCACCGGCTATGCCGACATCGGCTTCGACGTGGATATCGGGCCTCTCTTCCAGACCCCCAGAGAAACGGCACGGCAGGCTGTTGAGAACGACGTTCATATCGTAGGCGTTTCCAGCCTTGCCGCCGGGCATAAAACCCTCGTGCCCCAGCTTATCAAAGAACTGAAAAACCATGGCAGGGAAGACATTATGGTGATCGTGGGAGGGGTGATCCCTTCACAGGATTACGACTTTCTCCACAAGGCCGGCGCCGTGGCCATCTTCGGCCCGGGAACGGTCATCTCCGATGCAGCGATCAAGTTGCTGGAGATCCTGATCGAATCCAGGAAGATTGATTAGCACGGAACGAGGAAGCCCGGGAGCTCGTTAGCTCGGGAGCGCGGAAGTATGGCAAAATAGTTACGTTTCGAAATGTTTCTTTCACCACATAGGCACATAGGACACATAGGGTCACATAGAAGTGTGAAGCGAGTTACGGGTTACGAGCTACGGGTTACGGGTTGCGGGTTACGGGGAGCACTCATCTCGTACCTCTTGCCTCTAACCGCTTGATGGAACACGGATCCGCCTGCGTCGGACACGGTGCGAAGGATTTAAACGGATAACCTTGCCGCTTCGCGCTTTGCTGATTCAACACTCAACACTCAACACTCAACACTTAACACTCCTCACCCCTTACCTCTTCCCGCTTTGCGCTTTGCGCTTACCGCTTTGCGCTTTGCGCCCTTTCAT
>CAZXWD010000177.1:0-4776 GCA_964644135.1 uncultured Bacteroidales bacterium
GTCGGACGGGATCTGTTACAGAAGATGAAGCTATCATGCTGACGGGTGATTTGAATCTTGCCAATGTGCAGTGGGTGGTGCAATACCGCGTAAGCAATCCTTACAATTATCTGTTCAAGGTACGCAATCCCGACAATACCCTGCGCGATCTTTCCGAGGCTGTAACACGTCAGATTGTCGGCGACCGGACCGTTAACGAAGTTTTAACCGTTGGAAGGGCGGAAATTGCCAGCGAAGTAAAAGTCCTGTTACAGGAAATGGCCAGGGAATATTCACTGGGAATTGAAATCGCCCAGGTAGTCCTTCAGGACATCAATCCCCCCGAGTCGGTAAAACAAGCTTTTAATGCCGTAAACGAAGCCCAGCAGGAAAGAGAAACCCTGATAAATGAGGCCAAGTCGGAATACAACAAGGTCATTCCCAGGGCCAGGGGCCAGGCACAGGAAACCATCCAGAAAGCCGAGGGATACGCTACCCAGCGCGTTAACAATGCACAGGGAGAGGTGGCAAGATTTAACGCTCTCTATGAGGAGTACATCAGGGCACCCGAAGTAACAAAAAGAAGAATCTATCTGGAAACGCTCCAGGATGTGCTGCCCAAACTCGGAGACAAAATCATCACTTCAGAAGATGGCAATACCATGATTCCTTTGCTTAAAAAGGAACTGAATTAATCATCACAATAACAAGTTATTAATAGATCGACTATGATTAAAAGAAATAAAATAGTACTTATTGTAGCAATTATAATTGGTGGCATTATAGTATTATCTCAAAGTATTTACGTTGTAAATGAACAGCAACAGGTGGTGATAACTCAGTTCGGAAAACCAATCGGTGACGCAGTGACCGAGCCCGGGTTGAAAATCAAAACTCCTTTTGTGCAGAAAGCGATTTTTTTCGAAAAACGTTATATGGAATGGGACGGCGATCCCAACCAGATTCCGACAAAAGAGAAAAAATTTATTTTTGTTGACAGCTACGCCCGCTGGCATATTACCGATCCGCTCCAGTTTTATAAACGTCTTACCAACGAGCGTGGTGCACAAAGCAGACTCGACGATATCATTGATGGTGAAACGCGCGACCAGGTCGCCAGTCACAGCCTGGAAGAAGTTGTAAGGAACACCAACCGGGAGGCCGACACAACCGCTAAAATAAGTGTAATGATCGAAGATTCGCTTGCCCGGATCGATGTGGGCAGAAAAAGAATCCAGAATATCATCCAGGAAAAAGCGAATGAAGAGACCAAAGACCTTGGCATCGAAATACTTGATTTCCGATTTAAACGGATCAATTACGTCGAGGATGTCAGGGAACGGGTTTACGACCGCATGAAGAGTGAGCGCATCCGCATTGCCGACAAATTCAGATCCGAAGGTGAGGGCGAAGCTTCAAGGATTAACGGAGAGAAAGAACGCGAATTGAACCAGATACAGTCAGAGGCATATAAAGAAGCTGAAACAATTAAAGGAAAAGCTGACGCTGAAGCTGCCCGCATCTATGCCGGCGCCTACAACAGATCAAGCAGCTCAATAGAACTGTACAGCTTCATAAAGAGTATGGAAACGTTTCAGAATACATTCGATTCCACCACCACGATTATCCTTTCAACCGACAGCGATCTCTACAAATACCTGAAAAGCATGGAATAAGGGATAGGAGTTCAAACAACTGCTGAAGTGAAGAAGAAGGTTGAAATTCATGTATCTTAGTGCGTGTATTTAAATATTCTTATTATCCATTTAGTGAGCATAGAACTGTGTCCGGGCTTCACGACCATTCATTTCTACCTGTGCGATATACCAGCCCTTTGGCAACTCTTTGACTGAGTATTCATGATGTTTCCCGGAGGGCAGGCTTACTGCTTTCAATTTTCGGCCTGATAGTGTAAGGAGAGACATAGTGGCATTTGATCCATTGGCAGGCAAATGTATTCGAAGTGAATGCTCTTTCAGGAATATCTCTATAGTCTCATCGGAAGGATTAGTTTGCTTCTTTTCCTCTTTACGACCCATTAAAGAAGTGCTTAAGGGTTCAATACCCATATCCAGAGCCGGACTGCCACTTTGAAACCGATAATCCCCGCCTGAATAATCAACAAACATCGGATTCCCGAAACGGCTAATAATCTCCTGTCCTCCTTCATGCATTTTTTCCAAATAATCCGCTGCCCAATTCGAATCTTCGATATTGTAATACAGATTATTATCTATATCAATTGTTTTAAGCACTGTATAACTATCCGCACCAATTTTTGTGTATTTGCAGATATTCCCCCCTGGTTCGTGACCGACAACGATATTTTTCCGTACAATTGCGTTGTCTACTGCATATCTTTCAAAACTAATAATAGCGCGGACAAAGTTGTCTTTTGAATGGACAATGAAGTTATTTACAAAGTAATTCGTGCCTTTACTTGACAGCACTGATTGTCCGGCACTCCCTTCACAGATATTCCCATAAACCAGGGTATTATGCTGGTCATCATCGCAACGAATAACTTCAGTGATTGTTGGTGCATTATTATCATGCAGGTAATTATACCTGACGATATTTGCATCTCCAGCTCCGGAAACATAAATTCCATTGCCATCAGATAGTTTTTGAACAGCATTATGTATTTTGTTAAATTCAACCAGATTGTGCCTGGAATGGTGATATTTTTCACGGGCAAGCCAACCCTCGTATGTCTTCCCTGCATCAATAGCGTCTGGAGATATTTCCTTGTGCCGGATGGTTCTGCCTCCCTGATCGTCAGGAAGAGTTTCGGGTTTGATTCGGCAAGTGACGAGAATTGCGCTGTAAGAACAATGGTGTACATGGTTATGGGCAATACGGTTGTATCCGCTCTGCCATGCCCAAATACCCCCTGCATGCCATATGATCTCACCAAAATGATGTATGTGATTATTAACTATTTCATTATTTCGGTTAACATCTTTGGTGCCAGGACCATAACCAGCAAGTAAAATACCTGCCTCTCCCAAATGGCTGAATTGGCTATCTTCAATTCGATTATATCGTGCATACAGATCAAAGCGCACACCCGTGCCCCCCGATTGCTCAAAGTTGCATTCTTGAACCAGACATTCTTCTGCCCCGCGAAAACGTAATAAAGCTGTAGGACGATCAAACATTTCCCAGTCATGCTGCAAGCCCCATCCTAACCTGTCTTCATCATTGGTCCATCCCATTCGGTCACCATGTGTAAAAGTAAGCCCTTTGAAGGCAATGCCGCGAGCAGGAATATCGGTCTTTCCGTCATAGTCTATGTTACCCTCTACCCGTATAATTTCGCTCATAGATGGAACTAATATCCCCTGTGGTGACCCATCCGTTTTTTTTATGCGGGGCCAAAGATAGATATTCCCGGTCTTAGTATTTACAATCCACTCTCCAGGTTCATCGAGTGCTTCAGGGACATTTTCAACCCAGACGGAAACGCCAAACCGATCATGTCCCCAGGCCCTTAGGGGACTCATTTCATATGTTGCAGATACTGAAGTCTGCGCCACTCCTTTCTCTTCATCAACTGAAGCAAGAGGCAGCATATTGATTGTCCATGGGTTAAGTGGTCGAATAAGAATTTCTACATCATCAATATTACTCCAGTTTCTAAGCACACCGGCGGGAAAGTACAGGGTCTTTTGTGTACCTTCCCGGCTGGGATTAAAGCCATTCGACTGTGCGCGCTTAAGTCTCCCTGAAGGATCATAAAGGGTATTAAATCGTTCAATTCCAATAGGGATTTTGGCAACCCAGATCTTCCCCTCTGATTCTGGCGGGAATCCATCAGGTAAATCTTGAACCAATTCCCATCCTGAAACAGGCATACCTGCGCTTATGACGGGCTTTTCACCCGGATACGCCTGGAATATCAAATAGGGCTTCTTCCCATATGATCCAGCTCCGGGATCTGAGAGAATACCTGCTTTCAGGGTTCCGGGAGTTCCATCATCCGGACCAAGTACTAATGTGCTGTCCAATTGATGACGGCCCTCTCTCAGGATAATCCTGACAGGACCTGACCCTGGGGATTTTCGGCATTTACGAACTGCCAGGACAGCCCTTTCTAATGTTCGAAAAGGTTCATCAATATCTCCGCTTCCTGAATCATCTCCTTTTAGTGAGACATAGAACGCTGTCGCATCTGATAATTCTCTATTCGATATAGAAGATATTTCCTCAGGTTGTAATCTGTCGCTATTTCTCTGAGAGAAAACTGATGCAAAAAGAATCACCAATACTGCTGCTGCAAGGCTCTTTTTCATACATGTAATTATTAAATTTATCACTATTGGGCACTTAAAGCCCACTGATTATTAATCGGTTAATATTATCTCTTTTATTGGCGTGTAAATTTTCAACTACTGGTGGACAGATTTCCATTTAAAATTAAAAGATAGTTTTCCTTATTAAAACTTTTTAAGTTAAGCTGATATTTTACGGCTTATTCTTCTCCTTATCTTTTAATGTATTCATCTTTGTGTGATGTCGTTTGTTTCTGATCTCCCTGTCCCCGCCAAAAATTACATCAGCAGGTGCCACACCAACCTTCCCTTTAAATCCTGGCGCCAAACTGGCGCCATCAAAAAAACCTCCTGAAAAATGAAGAGTGAGAGTGAGTTTTAGAGTGAAGAAAAAAACAGAGCCGTGTTCATCAATCTCGCTCTTCACACTCGCTCTGTTTTTTGTGGGCCCAGCTGGGCTCGAACCATCGACCCCCTGATTATGAGTTAGCAATTTTGTTATATTCCTGCATATCAAGATCTT
>CAZXWD010000178.1:0-4757 GCA_964644135.1 uncultured Bacteroidales bacterium
TTAAATCTGTGGGATCTGTGAGAAACAAAAATGAATAATTAAGAATTAATCCGCGGAAATCCGCTGTATCCGTTTAATCCGCGTTCTAATGGCTGTTGGCTTTTGGTTGTTGGCCTGCATGAGGCGGATCTCGATTCACGACTCGCGATTCACAATTCACGGATTTCCCAGTAACCCAGCACCAATAAGAACAATTTGACCCGCCTTCGCAAGCTTCGGCGGGCAAGGCAATTGCGGCAATAAAGACAATTTGACAATAAAGACAATTTGACAATAAGGGCAATTTGACAATAAGGGCAATTTGACAATAACGACAATTACTATATGATATAAACCAACTTCTGTAAAACTACCTGACAACAGCTATCTTCCCGGTGTATGTATTGCCACCTGACCGAATCTCGATAAAATACAGACCGGTAGGATGTCCGGAGATGTCCAGCTTGTAGTGCTTCTGATCGACTTTGTCATTCAGGGTCAATAAAGTTCCCTTCGAATTATATAATTTCAGGAGATCTATCTTGTCGTTTGATTCGATCTTCACGTAGCCTCTGGCAGGATTTGGATATATGTTGCATCCTGAAGATGCTTGATTATCAAGCCCTACCGTGACAAAAGCACACCCGTGATTGCTTAAGGCGCTTTCACAGGGCCCGATCCCATCCTCATAAAGGGCAGTCACCCTGTAACAATAATTGACCCCGGGTTCCAGGTTTTTATCAATGTACTCAGTCACAGAGTCACCTTCCAGATGATCATGCCAGTAAAAGGAACCATACCCCGTCAGGCGGTAAATATTATATCCCAAAACCGAACGGTAGGGTGCAGGTGGATTGAAGACTGACCCTTTTGCAAGTGGTTCAGGGTTTTCCCTGATCTCTCCTATAGCTTTGTGATGTTCCGGAGTGAGAGATGACAGAGTGGATCTCTCACCTTGCTCTAAGATGAGATGTGCCTGGATGTTCCAGTTATAATCAAGATCGGGATTGATCTGGAGGAGGGTTTGCCAGCCTCCGAAATTCATCATATTCCCGTAACCATCAACAGCGGGGCCATCATCACATCCTGCGGGAAACCCTCCCGGTGCGTTCACGTAATAACCCACCCACAGGTTTTTACTCACATCCAGTACCACCGGGGAGTCCAGTTCGATTATATTCCAGTCTCCGGCAGCGAAAGAAGTTACCGGCTGGTCGGCAATCAGGTTTGCAGGTCCGAAAAGATTCCCGCCGGTCCAGATGCGGATATGGTAAGTAGCATCCCCGAACATGGGAAAGAAAGAAACCTCAAAGATGCTTGCGCCTGCATAATTTGTCAATTGGAAAGGCTCCCATCTCGCTGCAGCTTCAAATTCAATTTGTGACCCTGTACCTACAGAGGTGGCATTGATACCGTCGTCCCAGTGTATCCATTCATCCAGGGCAGATCCCAGTGGCGGATCCCAGGTCACCTTCATGTCCTGGTAATTTGGCATAGGCTCAACCTCAAGGTTTATGGGCTCTTCGCAGGTCCTGTAAAGGTTTATGTTGTCGATCGACCAGTTCAGGATGTCCAGCGAGTTTTCCCCTGAGGCTTCGAACCGGATACGGAAAATACCATTCCAAACCATATTGGAAATGTCGATCGTATCCGATATCCAATTGAAGCCTCCCTGGTCGTTCTTATAGGCAGCCAGGGTCTGCCAGAGCTGGCCTTCCCATTCCCAGATCTGTACATTGATCTTTTCTTGCCCTGTGCTGTTGACTTGATCAAGCATCAGGTCATAGGTCAGCCATATCTTGCCGGGTACCAGGTCAAAGGCACAGATAGCAGGACTTACAAGGTATTGCTTATAATCACTGGCTACCGGGTTCCAGTTGAATTTAACCGAAGGGGCCGGGTATCCGTTGTTTCCCTCAATAACCCAGTTACTGCCAACCACTTCCCAGTTGTTGAGCTCAAACCCACCTGAGTTCCATCCTTCGATAAATTCGAGGTTGCTGCAATAATTCACTGTTTCCTCAATGGGACCTATCCTTGCCGAAACGTTTGTGTCGCCGGGAAATCCATAGGGAGCGAGATCATAGACTGCTTCGACCGAATAAGAATAGTGGCCGGGTAAAAGGTCGTCATCCAGATATTCCTGGTAAAGGATAGTGCTGTCATGGTCCATGTAAGAAAGCAGGCTATCGTCCTTGTATAGGTTGTATCCCAGTAGGTTATCCGGGGTTTCCCGAGCCCAGACGTTGAAACTGAGAGAATCGGGGTCGGGTGGAAGCCAGTTTATCAGTATGTAATTATCATTCGACTGGGTTTCAAGATCCGAAGGTGGGGGAAGATACCTGCTTACGAACCTGAAAGTATCGATTTCGGAAAAACCATTCAGGTACCTCGCTGTAACCCCTGCGGTAAAAGTATCCCCGTATATCAGGGGCGCATAATTCCAGTATGTATCAGGTGTTGTGCCCTGCACGATATCATCGAGATGAACCGTGAAATCAAGGTATTCCGCTGCAGGCTCGGGCGACTGGATCCTGATGTTGTCTACGGCCCATCCCGAGCCCCATCCTCCGTTATCATCCGCATGAAAGGCAATCCATATAATGCTGTTTGCTTCTGGTCCTGATAAGCCCGACAGGTCTATTTCTTTTGATACCCATTGCGTATTTGGTGTGAGCTGGCTAAGATAGTCCCATGATTGCCCGTTATCATAAGTGAATTCCACATAGGCATCCGATCCCCATGCGCCGGTGAAGTAACTATCGAAATAAAGCACATAGTTCTCTCTTTCCCTCAGATCAAGAGGAGGGGTTATAAGGTAGTCACAGCAGCCATTATTAAAAGATCCTGCATGCCGTTTTTTACCGTCGTCGATTGCAACGGCGTAGTAGCTGTCCCAGGGCGGTATGGGCGTTCCGCCCCAGCTTGCCTGACTTGTCCTGTACCATCCCATTCCCTTAGTCCTGCTCTGCCATCCCGGGGGAGGAAATACTTCCTGTTCGAAATCCTCGTGAACAGCAGTAACCAATGGCTCGCTCCACGTTGCCCATAATGTCATCGTATCAACTCCAAGATCATAGACCGGGTACTTTTTTTGCTGCAGCTCAACCTCTATCAAAGTGTCATCCGTAATAAGGATATCGAAAAGGTATGTTGTGTCATAACCCGTTTTATACAGAGTAAGGTCATAACTGCCTTTCCATATTTCTTCAAATTCATGGATCCCCGATGAATCTGTAAGAGTTTCATAGTTTTCGTATGGATAATCATCTCCTGACAAATCAATCTCAATATTGACAGGGGCAAGGCTGTTGTTGGTCGTGGCAACGATAACCACATCGCAATCCATCAGGCGCCCGACCGTGTTCGTTCCAAGGGTGTCCGACTCCAGTCCGCTGGAGTAAAGCGCACTGACGCCATAAGCATACCAGCCCATAGGGAGGTATTGGAAGAGATCGTCTTCGTAAGAGTAACCAGTTGTTGTTGCCAGCATCGTAGCAACTCCCGTTGAGGGTAGGGAATCAGGGTTGAATCCGGAATACCTCATTATCCTGTATCCCGTGATTTCACGCTGTCCAGTCCCGGGCACTCCTTTTGAGCTCAATTCATTCCTTTCCTTTGCAGGGAGAAAGGAAGGTAAGTTATCCGACCGGGTGAGGGCATAATCGCGCCAGTACCGCGGAACGCGTGGCGTGTATTTCAATTCTGCCTGTGGCTCCCCCTCCAGTTCGGTGAACCCGGTGAAACCGTTCACACGGGCCCTGATCATGAAATCCTGGAGGGCAGAAAGGCTCCACGGTCCTGACTGGAATTTTGAGTAACTGCGGTATTGTACCGGCAGGTCGGTATCCACACCTACCGGGGCTGCATTGGGAACATTTTCAACCTGGATCATTGCAAGGAAAAAATCCCCCTCGTCGACCGTAGCTTCAAGCCCGTTGCATTCAACCCACCCGTAACCGTCTATTTCAATAGTGTCAGCATCGATGAGCGTTCCGGGCAAGCCGTTTGTTCCGTCGTCGTCATAAACTGCAAAAACCACATCCGTACCAATGAAATTACCCGGGAAAGAGCCGTCTCCAACAAAAGCTTTTGCCCCGAATACCGTAACGGGATAAGACGGCGGGGTGAACTTAACGGCATGCCGGCTGCCTGCCTGTGCATATACAAAGAGATCCTCTGCTGTCCCGTCGTCGAGTATCATTTCATAAGCCCCGTAAGGAGCTATCCAGTCGACATTGCAGCTCATGCCTGACGTCCCCACGGTTGCATCCGCAAAAGAAGGCGGATAGTTGGCCTCCCACATTACGGTATCTGCAATTACAGTATCTCCGACAGTCAGAATTAAATTTTCAATGGTTACATCGTTGTAACCTATCCTGGTGAAAAGAAGATCGTATTGCCCCGGTTCTACCTCTAGTTGGTATGATCCGTCTCCCAGTGTTTCCGTATAAAAAGGATCTGCAACAACCTCAACTCCAACGATCGGCTGCTGGGTGTCCAGGTCAGTTATCGTTCCTGAAATAACCCCCGTTGAATTGCTTCCCTGGCAAAATACCAGTGAAATAGAAGAAGACAACAGCAGAAGAACTAAAACAAGCCTGCTAAGCTTCATTGTTGAAGTCTTTTTATTCGTTTTGGCGGAAGAATAAAGATACTAATTTTTTCAGGGTATAATGTCATTAATTCAAAAGAAGAGGACACATCAGCCAAAAAGGCACATTTACACAATGAACCACAATGTCCATTAAATAATCCTCAAACCTGGTTATATTTTT
>CAZXWD010000179.1:0-4679 GCA_964644135.1 uncultured Bacteroidales bacterium
CAGCCATCAGCTAACAGCCAAAAGCCATCAAACTCAGAACTTACTGACGACTGACTCGACTGACGACTGGCTTGGCCTTTAACTTACATTTCCCTACCGGAAACAGGATAAATACCCCGTCAGACAACTTTTGAAAATAAGATGTTGTCTTAACGGAACTTAGGGATTAAAAAATTTCTTCACTGAAAGTTATTTTATCCTTAAAGTATTATATTTGCATACTAATCACAGAAAATGTTTAACAAAAAATCAGGATCTATTATGAAAAAACTGTTACTAATTGTGCTGGCTGTAAGTTTCGCTTACTTCGGATATTCACAGGCTACGAAAGTATCTGACGACCTGCTGAACTATTCGATAAAAGCGAAATATGAAAAGCCTCCAAAGGACATTATTAGTTTTAATCTTCCAGTTAATCCGACAACCAGATCGTATTCATTTATTCCCGATGAAACTATTATCGGAACAACTTTTTATGATTTATGGTCGAATACATTGATCGGAAACCGTATAGCTATGCACCCTGATGGTACAATGGGTGCTGTATGGACAAGGGGTTTGGAAGCCACTTCGTTCCCCGACAGGGGCACAGGCTACAACTTCTTTGATGGTACTGCATGGGGACCGGAACCAACCGAAAGGATCGAGAACATCCGTTGTGGCTGGCCGTCATACGACACCTGGGGCCCTAACGGCGAGATCAACGTGGCACATAACGGTTCCACAGGACTTGAGATCTCAACCCGCGAGAACAGGGGAACAGGCGACTGGACCCAGGCGCTGTACCAGGGTCCTCCGGGAATTGAAAATGACCCCACATGGCCAAGAGTTGTTACAAGTGGAGATAACAACGAATACATTCACTTGCTCTACAATTCCTACAATGAATATGAAGGACAGCCACAGGCTCTTCTATATTCAAGGTCGAACGACGGCGGAGATACCTGGGACCCGCAGGACCTTATCCTTGATGGAACTGGTGCTGATTCCTACACAGAGATCGGTGCCGACCAGTATGTGATGGATTCCAGAGAAGAAACTGTAGTTATTCTCAGTGCAAGTGCGTGGCATGATATGTTCTATATGATCTCGGAAGATAATGGTGATACATGGGAAAAAAATGTAGTTTGGGAACACCCTTACCCCTTTTATGACGAGGCTGTAACTTTAACAGATACTTTTTTCTGTGTCGATAATTCTGCAGATATTGCTATTGCTCCGGATGGAACAATTCACATTGCATTTGGAATAAATAGAGTACTCAATGATGTGGTTGGGGATGAATTTTTTACACTTTTCCCCTATGTTGATGGAATAGGATACTGGAATAGCAATATGGAACCGTTTTCAGATGACCGTGATGCCTTAGCACCACCTCAATATGGCTATGAGAACACAGAGTTAATTGAAGACTTTAATTATATAGGATATTCACAAGATGTTGATGGTGACGGTGAGATTACTTTCGTTGATGACTTAAAGCACTATCGTGAACTAGGAATCTCAACGATGCCCGCAATTGCCTGCAGTGAAGACGGATCAGTTTATGTAGCTTTCGCCTCCACAACTGAAACTTACGATAATATTGATTTCAATTATAAAAAAATCTGGGCACGTGCCTGGGTTCCTGTTGGAGGATGGGGGCCTTTTTATCATGTCACTGAAAATATAATTCACATTTTTGATGAAAGTATTTATCCAACTGCTGCAAAAACGATTAATGATGCTTTTCACATCATATATCAAGCAGATGATACCCCCGGGTATGCCCTGAACGATCCACCGGATCATGACTATCAGGAGAATCGTATTTATCATTCTGCAATACCTATTGTTGATTTATTAACAGGTTTATCTGAACCTGTATTGATCAATCAGGAATCAGTATCACAGAACTATCCAAATCCCTTCAATGAATACTCCACAGTTTCAGTAACTTTAAATGAGAGCGTGGCGCTCTCCATAGAAGTCAATGACCTTATGGGAAAAAGGATTTATAAAAAAGAACGTGGAACTGTAAATTCAGGCACTCATTATTTCCAACTTGATGCTAGTGAATTTACTCCAGGAATTTATTTCTATACTATAAGGGCTAATGAAAGTAAGGTAACAAAAAAGATGATTATTCGATAATTTAGCGTACTTGTTTAAAATCGAAAAGGCTGTCTCAAAAGGGCAGCTTTTTTTTATTATTCAAAAAGTAAAGAAATCTCTAAAACGAATAGCTAAAAGCTAAGTATTACCTTTTTTTAGTTTTTAAGATAAAAATATGAGTGGTTCTATTACCATAAATTAATTATGTTTAATAATTAAAAATCAAATTGTTATGAAAAAGACACATTCAATTTTGGGCGTATTGACAGGAATCATACTCATATTTGTACTTTCATCCTCGACCTTCCTCGATAATAGAAATTCTGAATTTGAACCACCTTCCCAAATAGTTATAGTTACTATCTATGGAACTTCACTTCTTGAAGACTGTGAAGATGCAAAAGTTGTACTTTCGGATAATAATTCTGAGATTGGTTCTGCACCGTATGTTCATGGTACAAGTGAATACGAATTTGAAGTTGGACCTGATGGTGATACAAGAACTATTTGTGCTACTTTGACGACTGATTGCACTGGTTTTACTATTTCAGGACAATGTAAAACCGGGATTTTTGATGGTTATCCTGATCTTTATCTGTCGATCCATGTACGAAAAATCGATAATTAACAGTAATTCAATAAGTTGTTAATTTTATTTGTTGGTAATAGAATCACTTTTATATTTTCCATGGAATATTATGGATGTAGTTGACTTAATTTAAAAATAAGTTTTTTCAAATTCTGTCTTTTTAAAAGAAATAGTTAAATTTGTAACAAAAGCAGCATTAACCAAAAAACAGACACTATGAAAAAACTTTTACTTCTGACCTTAGCACTGGTTTTCGGGGCCGTTACCATAGCCCAGAAAACATACCAGGTTAAACCTGGCCTCCAGGAAAAACAAATTAAAATGGAGGAGCAGCAGCAACAGGTGGCGGAACCTGATTTTACCACCCTGCCTGCAGGACCAAAGGCGAAAGCTCCTGTTCCTCCTGCAAACACTGACAACACTCAGATCGTTACCATCGTTGATATTGGCTCATCTGCTAATATTTACACGTATGGTTATCTAAACGGAAACGCAACGTATGTATGGTACAACGAGGATCTCAATGCGGTTTCCAACCTGCACCGTATGGGTGGTGCTGTAGGCCCTCCGGGACAATATTCAGGCGACCTTAGCTATGATATTTCATTTGACGGGGGTAATTCCTGGACTAACCAGATCAAAGTCTATGAATCCAATATTTCGGGCGGACAGTACAATACCGATGCCGCACGTTACCCGCAGGGAGCTATCTACAACCCGGCAGGAAACACCGATCCGGCCAACGCCTACATGTCATTCTTCGCTGCCACACTCGATGGTTCAAATGGTGACAGCTGGGGTGGATATGGTTACGGTGTGGGCAACCTTGCCGACATTGAGGACACAGTAAAGCATATACTCAGCGCTGACCTGGATAATGGCTTCTACCAGGGCATCCCAACAGCTTATACAATCACAAGGGGAGACGGGATCTCGATCATGGCCGATGCTTCACTGCTGGATTCATACACTGAATACCTCGGTGACCTCATTTTCATGAGAGGTGTATTCGACCCTGATATCGGCGACTATGAATACGAAGAGTTCCTCGTGCCTGCACCTGCGGAATATGCACGTTACCTGAAAACAGCTTTTGACCCTTCAGGACAGATCGGTTATGTCTTCTGGGCACAGCGCGATGGTTCAATACCTGCAATAGATGACCAGGAATGGTACTATCCGCTGCTTGTTAAATCTGAAGATGCCGGAGAAACCTGGGGAGACGTAATAAGCGTTGAGCTCTCAGGCCCTGATGGTATTGACGGGATCAAGAACTGGCTTACCGATGAACAGCTTCTTGAGATCTGGGAAGATCCTGTTCCTGACAGGGACGATATCCTTTACGCCACCTATTGGGTAAATACCGACATTGCAGTGGACGCCTGGGGCAACCCGCACCTTGCAGCTATGGTACTCGTAGTTGGTCCTGGCCTTGATCCGGGATTCTACATCGGTACAGATTTTGCCCAGGGAATCTTTGACATCTATTCAATTGATGATGACAATGAAAACTGGCAGGCCGTCCACCTCGGTAACGTGAACCACATAATGGGTGATTTCATTTATCCCGGAAGCGATCCGCTCAGTGAAGCCAACAGGGTAGGAGCTACAGCAACTTCCCAGGGTGATTACATGTTCTTCACATGGATGGATACACGCCTTGAAGGTGTTGAAGAAAACACTGCACCCGATATCTATGCCAGGGGGTTTGATATTGTTGGTAATGCTATTACAAATGATGAGTCGAGTACAGCAATCAATGGCGCAACCAATGTCACTGCCTTCTCAGAGGCTATGTGGCAGGCATACTTCAAGTGTGCTTCACATTATGCTATAGTAGACGGCGGCACCTTCACAGTGCCAATCGTGTATGCAGATATGGACCCGCAAGATGTTACTCAACCGGTTCAGTTCAAATACATACAGGACTTCTCATTCGCTGAAGGTGATTTCACGCTTCCTACAGGAAACGATCCTATCACCCAGGTAAGCGTTG
>CAZXWD010000180.1:0-4626 GCA_964644135.1 uncultured Bacteroidales bacterium
AAACCCAAAGATTGAAGAGTTGGAGAAAAGGATCAAATCACTTGAGAAACAACTCGGGGAGAAAGAAGAGGGATACCTGAAATACGCAATGGTTATGGATAACATACCTGTTGCAATAACAGCTTATAATGAGACCGGAAAATTCATTTTCGCCAACAGGAAAGCTGAGATCTTGCTTGGCCTGCCCAACCACATTATCACACAGAAATCACTGAAAGATCTGTTTCCTGATGAGAGTGCCCGGGCCCTGAAAAACATAAAAAAGGTATTTGAGGATAAAAAGCCAAATTCATCGGAATATCAATACCCCATCAACGGGGAAAATAGGATTTTCAGAATAAGCAGACTACCGGTAATTGAAAGCAGCGGGAAGGTAACTGCAGTAATGTCAATCTCCGAAGACATTACAGAGCGAAAACAAATGGATGATTTCCTGAACATTCAACATAAAATAGATTCACTTCAATCTATTACAGATGATCTCATAGAAAACCTTACCATACTTTTTGACCACCTCTTCGAGATCGAATGGATAGATGCGGGAGGACTTTATCTGTATGAGGAAGAAAAAGAAATGCTGGAACTTGTCTATCACAGGGGTTTGTCAGAAAAATTCACAAAAGCAACAGCCAAATACCCAACCGGCAGTGAAGCTGCAAGTCTTGTTTTCAGCCGGAGTCAGATCTTTAAAGGAAAAGAAGATTTCCTTCCATCTGTGCGCAAGAGTTTACTGGAAGAAAAGATCACCTATCTGTGTGTTCTGCCGTTAATTCATAAAAACAAAGTAATTGGGGCACTTAACCTGGCATCAAGAAATTTCATGGCGCTAAGTGACTTCGACAGGCTATCGATCGAAACCATTGCTACAAGGGTTGCCGGACAGGTCCAGCTGTTCAGGACACAGGAAAACCTGAAAAAAGCCAATCTCTCGCTGAATAAGGCCATCAATGACCTGAGAAAGAACCATCAGAGGCTTATCCAGAAATCACGACTTGAATCGCTCGGTGAACTGTCGGCCGGCCTGGCACATGAGGTCAATCAGCCTTTGTCGGTAATATCCCTTTCTCTTCAGAATCTTGAAGAAAGGATGAAAAAGGGGAAACCGGATAAAAAATACCTGGACTCCAAGTTCAACTCCTTAGGCAGGAACGTTGATAAGATCAGGAGTTTGATCGACCACGTAAGAACTTTCTCGAGGGAGCAGGGCGATAAACTCTTCGATAGGGTGGACATTAACGATACTATCAGCAATGCCCTGTCGCTAATGACAGAACAGCTTAAAAATCATAACATTTCAGTGACAACAGATCTCGAAAAAACTAAGGGATATGTGTTGGGTAATGCTTCTCAACTGGAACAGGTATTCCTGAACCTGCTGGCTAATTCACGCCATGCACTTGACGAAAAAGAAAGGAACCTGGATAACGAAAACTTCATTAAGGAGATCAAAATTTCTTCATGCGTTAAAGAAGGCACTGCCGAAATCATTTTTTATGATAATGGCACAGGTATACCGGAAAGAAACCTGCAAATGATCTTTGACCCCTTCTATACCACCAAGCCCGAAGGAGAAGGTACCGGACTTGGCCTGGCAATAGTTTATGGGATTATCAAGAAAATGAAAGGTTCGATTATGGGCCAATCAAAGTCAGGCGAGAACACAAAAATCACCATCAGGCTACCTTTCTTCAGAGCGTTTGATAAAAAAATTTGACATTCGATATTCTTTTCTTATATTAGCACTTGCTTTTGTTAATGCCCAATAACGGAGCAACAAGTCGAACCGCTATCTGACCCAGATCATGAAAAACAAACTGACCCAGGTCTTGCTGCTGGATGATGAGCAAGGTATAAGAACTGAGATCAACGAATTCCTAAGCGACCGCAATATTGCGGTCAAAGAGGCCTCCTCCCCTTCCCAGGCATTCAATATACTTTCAAGCATTCCAATCGATGTTGCCATACTCGACATCAGGCTTCCAGAAATAAGTGGATTGGAAGTCCTGCATGAAATAAGGAGAGAATACCCTGAAATCGCCAATATAATGATCAGCGGGCACGGCGACATGGATTCTGTTATTGAAGCCCTGAGGATGGGGGCTGTTGATTACTTCAAAAAACCCTTCGACCTGAATAAACTGCATAAAACGATCAGTAAATTCACTGTACCCGGCGAATACACTGCCGTTCCCTGCCTGGAAGTCCGGAAATGCATGACAATACTGGGAAACAACGGGAACGACAGTATCAAAATGATAGCCTGCTCACCGGTAATGAAAAAAACCCTTGAGAAAATGCAGCGTGTTTCCAGGTCGAGCAGTACAACAGTGCTCCTGACCGGCGAAAGCGGGACCGGGAAAGAACTCGTAGCCAAGGGAATCCACCAGTTGAGCGAAAGGAAGGACAAACCGTTTGTTGCGGTAAACTGCTCCAGCGTACCCGATGAACTGTTCGAAAGCGAGTTCTTCGGATTCAAGAAAGGCGCTTTCACCAGCGCCCATAAAGATAAACCCGGCTGGTTCGAAGCAGCAGACAAAGGCACCCTTTTCCTTGATGAAATAGCAGACCTGAAACCCAACCTGCAGGCAAAACTGTTACGGATCATGGAAGACAGGTATATTGCCAGGTTGGGAAGCACAAAGAACATAAAAGTTGATGTACGTATAATTGCTGCCACCAACCGTGACCTGCAAAGTATGTTAGCTGAGGGCAAATTCCGTGAAGACCTTTTTCACAGGCTCAATATTTTTACCATTGAGCTTCCTCCCCTGAGGGAACGGCATGAATGCATTCCTGAATTATTCAAACAGTTCGTTGAATATTACAGTGAAAAACTTACCATGAAGGTCCCGCGGGTGGAGAATGAGATCTACAGAGCGCTTAAAAGGTATGACTTCCCGGGAAATGTCCGGGAATTGATGCACATGGTTGAGCGCGGACTGATCATGTGTGAAGGTGACAGACTGAAACTGCACCATTTTGAACACTTACGCAGGGGCATTAAAAGAATGCATTCGGTGGCCGGTGCATCCAGGATGGCCATGCCTCTCGGTGCCCTTGAAAAAGAGTCCATAGAGAATTGTCTTCGCGAAAACAATTTCAATAAATCCAAAACCGCCCGTTTGCTTAATATTTCACGTCAGGCCCTTGACAGGCGGATCATAAAATACGGCATTGTAATACCCGGCTGAAAATGGTTTTTCGCTGACAGTAATATTTATTGCTTAATTAGCTTATTGATGGAGAAATTATCAGCCTCCCTCAGTGAGACAAAGTAAAAACCCGGTGTCAAACCACCAATATCCAGGATAAATTCATTAATCGCACCCTGCGGTTCAAACCGAAGCCTCCTGATTACTCTGCCATCAGCAGATAATACGGTAACCGTGGCTTCCTTTTCTACCGGCCGGGGGTAAATTATCCTGACAAGATCCGAGGCCGGGTTGGGTGCAATGGCAAACCTGTGTTTGTCAGGCTCTTCAAGACCAACCATAATATCCACAATCTCAGATGTGTCGGAACTGCAACCATTGATCGTTACGATATCAAAATACCAGCCGCTCTGGGTGGCTTCGTAGATCTGTCCTGTTGCGCCCGGGACAGGTTCACCGTCGAGGTACCACTGATTGCCGGAAGGGACATTTGAAATGAGTTTATTCCCGATCACTGTTATTTCCGGGGTTGCAGGAACGGCAAATACGGCAACTGTGGCAGAGCCGAATGTCTCTCCGGTGCAATTCGCATCAGAGAGGTCAGAAACTGTATATTCCCCGGCCTCACCGGTAACAATAGTGTAAGGGGTGGTTAACTGGTTGGTGACACTGTACGTGGAAACACCGTTCGAATAATTGAACGACCAGGGAGGCGTACCGGTAAGGTCTACTGTGAGGGTTGTTGTGTTACCTGAACCACAAAGGGTATCCCCTCCTGAAATGGTTGCGGTGGGCAATTCATTTACCTCCACGTATACCACTCCGGAAGTGCTTGTGAATCCATCGAAAACAGAGAGGTAATATTGAGTGGATGAATCGGGTGAAACTTCGGGGTTGGGAAGATTTGAAATCCATGGCGGGTTTCCCGGAGGGTTACTGGTCCATTCATATGTATAATCCCCTGAGCCTCCACCGGCATTGGAAAATAGTTGTGTTGCATTCCCTGAACAAATATCATCAGGCACGGCCACCGGGCTTACGGTCAGCGGTCCGCCTGTGATCGATACCAATACATCATCACTTGAAAGGCATCCGGTTGCGGTATTTGTAACCTCCACGGTGAACAATGTGCTGTTATTCAGGATCACCGTTTGCGGGTTTTGTACAAAGGGGTCCACCAGCTTGTCTTCAGGGAACCAATGATAGCTGTAGGTTCCTGTGCCACCGGATGCAGCATGCAATGTTGTACTTGTACCGTAATTTATTGTAGTGTCGTTGCCGGCATCGGCAATGGGAAGTCCGGCAATAGTTACAGCCAGTTCTGATGTGTCACCGTTCATGCAGGCATTGTAAGGATAGACCCGGAACATCCCTGACACTGCATTTTCAGTGAAAGTAACCGTGATGGAGTTGGTATTGGCGCCACCGGTAATCTCAACACCCTGGGGCACTGTCCATTCATAACCGCTTACAT
>CAZXWD010000181.1:0-4603 GCA_964644135.1 uncultured Bacteroidales bacterium
CTCAGGATATAAGTACCGGGATCAAAATCAGATACATTTAATTCCATTTTGAACTTTTCGGATGAATTATCTGGCCTGTCGATCTGCCTTACAAGCTGGCCAAGGGTGTTATATACCTGGAGTACAGCGCCGCGTTCAGGGGTTGATCCTTCTACATAAAGAATATCGATTGCCGGCAGCGGGAAGACCCTGAACCTCACTTCTGCATCATCAGCCGGATTATCATCGAATCCAAGTGATCCGCGCAGGGATTTATTGTGATAGTAGTAAGCACCTATATCGGTCCTTGTACCATCGGGATCAGGACGGGATTTCGGGTCACCTGCATCAATGCAGGGTGAGTATCCCCAGAGACCGTATCCCGGGGTGCGGAATGCCGGCTGCAACTCGATATTATTGAGATAATCGCCATCGTAGTTCATGGTTCCGTATCCTTTTACATCCTTCCAGCCTCCTTCTAAGTCGTTGTAATAGAAATCAGGATCACTGTTCTCGTCGTTGAGATATACCTGGTTGCCATAAGCTGCACTGTTATACCACAGGATGTTATTGGTCAGTTCCGCATCACTGTCTTGTGAGAACATCAGTCCGCCTCCTGCCTGGTATGCCTTGTTATGCGCAATGGTCAGGTTGGTAAGGAGTGGGTTGGAGTTGGCGAACAGTGCTATTCCTCCGCCACCTATTCCGGCCGAATTCTTTGTTACAAGGTTATGGTGCATCACGGGTGAAGCATTGTAAAGCCCCACCCCTCCGCCGAATTCTGCAGCGTAGTTTTCAGTGATCTCATTGTACATCAGCTTCGGGGAGCAGTCGATGATCGCTACACCGCCGCCGCCGGTATATTCACCCTGGAACTCTGTGCTGCGGTTCTGCCTGATGACATTGTAAGAGAGTACAACATTGCTGTTTCCGTGAATAAGGACACCACCGCCTATCCTGTCGAGATCATCTTCTCCATCGGCAATTCCGTGCTCAATAACACAGAAACTCAATTCACTTCCGGGAGACGAAGCCGATTCAGGAAGTATCCTTATTCCCTTCCATCCTTTCTCTATCGATTCAGCCCTGAACACGATCTTATCTTCCTGGGTACCCACAGCCCTTAGGCTTCCTCTAACCTCAAGGCTGTATGAGTCAAGAAATATAACTTCAACCCCGGGATCGACGGTAAGCGCGGAACCTTCCGGAACACTGAGATCGGTATTAGCATATAGCGGTGATTCAGAAGCTGTCCATACTCCTTCAACAATGGGTTCCTGCAGGTATACCCCGCTGTGAGGATAGTACAATGCGCCTATATCGCACCTTGTTCCGTCAGGATCTTTATAACAGGAGGCAGGATCACCTGCGTCGATGCAGGGAGAACACTTAGTGAGCTGATAAGGATATCCCGTTCCGGATGCATGCAGACAGAGCGGTGCTTTATCAATGTTGTGCTGAAACATACCGTTATAACTCAGGCCTGTGCCCGGTCCTTCAAATCCGTTCTTGCCTCCTTCAATATCACAATACCTGAAAGCAGGATCACTGTCTTCGCTCCCAATATACACCTGGCTTCCCTCTTCTGCCGTATTTCCCCAGAAGAGAGTGTTGATGAAGAAAGGATCGCTGTCCTCAAGCACCATAAGTGCTCCGCCTTTGCCTTCTGTTGTGTTGTTCAGGAAAGTTTCATTCTGAAGTTTAGGATTGCTGTTTCCTTGCATAAAAATAGCTGCACCGCCACCAACAGCAAACTCACCTGCTGAATTGTCAACAAATATGTTATACTTCATTTCAGGTGATGCATCCCTCATTCCAATGGCACCCCCGTACTTCTCACAAATATTGTCATAAAACTGGCACCATTCTATCTTAGGATTGCACCTGTCGAGGGCAATGGCCCCACCCCCGAGGGAAAGCTCAGGAAGGCCTCCTACAGCATAGTTATTCCTGAAAACACAATTCCTGAGAGTTACCCTGTCGTCCCAGGCAATGTAAAGCGCACCCCCCGACTGGTCCCACATATCGGGGCCGTTACCGGCCGATGCGTATTCAAAGGTTACATACTGCAGGCGGGATTGCATATTGTCAGGGCACCTGTGGTTGCCGTATATATGAACTCCACCCCAATGGTCAACGCCTTCGGCCTTTGTTAAAAGGATCGGACTTTCGTCACTTCCCATGGCTTTAAGGCTGCCATATACATCTAAAGAGTAATCACCCTCAAAGATAAGGGTTACCCCGCCCTGAAGGTAAAGGGTTTTTCCGCATTGAACAGTAAGGTCGCCCATCACATGATAAGGCGATGCAAGCTTGGTAAGGTTCCCGGTTACATATCCTCCGGGCAGGATTGTCTGCGCTTGCGTATAGCAACAATAAAACATCAGTGCTACGCACGCTAAGAAACTTGTCAAAGTTTTCATTTTTGAATCCTCCATCATTTGGTTAATTTTTATTTTGGTCTGGTTATTCATTTTTCTGAAATCCTCAAGATCAAAATTACAATGAGATGAAGGGGATTATGAACAAGATTAACTATCGCCGGTGTTGGATTGATGAACGCATGAATAAATTCCATTAAAGCGGGATTTCTGTAAAAAATGCATTTAATGTAGTGGTTTTCAGCTATTAACGTGTTATTACAGCCTGTTAACTAAATGGTTACAACTACATTTACTCCCTTTTCACTAATAGTAAGTGACGAATTGTTAAGGATTTTTCAGAGGCAATGGAAAATTCGTAATATTGCGTGAATATTTTGATTTCTGCTTAAGGCAAAAGTGTTATGCCGGGTAATTGATCACAACCAATAACTTTATTTGAACCTATGGCGAAATTCGACTACTCCAAACGTGACAGTTTTGGCTCAAAACTGGGTATTATTGCTGCTGCCGCAGGATCGGCAATAGGATTGGGCAATATCTGGCGATTCCCTTATGTTGTGGGTGAAAACGGTGGGGCAGCCTTCATCCTTTTGTATTTTGGTTTCATAATTATAATAGGTATACCGGTGATGTTATCCGAGCTGGTAATAGGACGCAGGGCGCAGCGCAATGCATATGGCGCCTTCAAATTGCTCAAGCCCAACCAGCCATGGTATCTCATCGGTGTAATGGGGATAGCCGCTGCTTTTATGATACTGGCGTTTTACAGCACTGTTGCGGGATGGACCCTCGAGTATCTTTATCTTTCCATAATTAACGGTTTCAGCGGGAAAAGCCCCGGCGAACTCCATCAGATATTCAACGAATTCCAGGCAAGCGGCTGGAAGCCCGTGATGTGGCAGGTCATTATAATGACGTTGACTGCCGGTATTATTATTTCAGGTGTGAGAAAAGGGATAGAAAAATACACGAAAGTTCTCATGCCCCTGTTACTGGTCCTTATCATAATAATGTGCATCAGGTCACTCACACTACCCGGGGCCATGGCAGGACTTGAATTCCTGTTCAAACCCGATTTCTCCAAAATTACTGCCGGGACTATCCTTGAAGCGCTGGGCCAGGGATTTTTCTCCCTGAGCATTGGTATGGGTACTCTTATCACATACGGATCATACATCCAGAAAAAGGAAAACCTCTCGAATACAGCCTATGCTGTAACTGTGGCCGATACCATGATCGCATTACTTGCCGGAATAGCCATATTCCCCGCAGTTTTTGCATTCGGGATCAACCCAAGCGAAGGCGAAGGGCTCGTATTCATAACCCTGCCAAATATCTTTCAGCAAATGGCCGGGGGCTATTTCTGGTCCCTGCTGTTCTTCTCCCTGCTGGTGATCGCTGCACTGACATCCACCATATCGGTACTTGAGGTTGTCGTTGCCTTCCTTTCAGAAGAGCTTGGACTGGGACGGAGGACAGCAACAATTCTGGCAGCGGCAACCATTACCGTGCTTGGTATTTTATGCACAATGTCGCAGGGCCCTGCCCCATACATCGGTTTCGCAGGCAGGAACCTTTTTGAGATAATGGACTTCTCCTCGGCCAACATCCTGCTGCCACTCGGAGGACTGCTCATAGTTATATTTGTTGGATGGTTCCTCGGCAAGAAAAATGCAATGGATGAACTATCCAACAGCGGCAAATACAAGGCCAGGCTTTTCTATCTTTTCCTCTTTGTGGTAAGGTTCCTGGCACCTGTTGCCATTGCCGTTGTATTCCTTAACGGTCTTGGACTTCTGAAACTTTAGGGCAGAAAACTCAAAAAAAAACCAGTTATCAACAGGTATTTTTTACGCCGGAACCGATTAATCCGGTATGAAAACTTTCATCAAAAACTTCCTTACCTATTCAAGAAGGGAAAAAAGAGGAACGGTCATGCTCCTTATCTTGTTGATGGCAATATCAGTCTTCCGGCTGTATTTGCCCAGAATGGCACCTGCAAGCACAGCTCATGATTTTACCGAATACAGGGAGGAGATCGCAGAATTCAGGGTTGCTGTCCGGAAGGCTTCAGACTCGATCGATTCAGTGAAGCAGGCAACTAAAGAGAGAAGAAATACTCCTGCTGAAAGCCGGTGGGGCTTCACCCACGAAAGGTTCCTGCGACCGGCCGATACGATCATCGTTGAACTCAACACCTGTGACACTCTCGATCTGCAGATCCTCAGGGGTATCGGGCC
>CAZXWD010000182.1:0-4568 GCA_964644135.1 uncultured Bacteroidales bacterium
GGACACTCAGGGACGATGATTTCCTGACCAACCCGGCATTTGCCCGACCGGAAAAACTACCTGATGAACGATAGGGATTAATTCATGTTAGCATGTTCGCATAGCGCCATGTTCGCATGGAACATTGTTAGGAGTAGGAGCAGGAATAGGAATAGGATTAGGAATAGGATTAGGAATAGGATTAGGAATAGGATTAGGATAAAGATTAGGAGTAGGAGTAGGAGTAGGAGTAGGAGTAGGAGTAGGAGCAGGAACAGGAACAGGAACAGGAACAGGAATAGGATTCAGCATTTCTGATTTGAAGGCTTTTTCAAGATCCCGGAGGGATCCCATAATTATAGAAAGAAACAGAAACAAAACCAACCACGACCCCGGAGGGGTCGCATATTTTCATGTGCACATTTATAAAATTCAACCTGCAACCCGCAACCCGAACACACGGACAGTATTAGTCATCCGATGAATCCCTGGCTAACCCTTTACAAGACTCTAAGTCCATCTGCATTTGCTAAGACATTCATCGGATGACTTGCAAATTTCTAGTATTCCGGCTCCACGCCCAGGTTGTACATCGTAAATGCCCACACATCGGCGTATTCCTCGATGATCTTAGAAGTGGGCTTTCCGGCACCGTGACCGGCCTTTGTCTCAATGCGGATCATCACCGGGTTCGGTCCCTTGTAATGTTCCTGCAAGGTGGCAATGTATTTGAACGAATGCGCCGGCACCACACGGTCGTCATGATCGGCAGTGGTTACCAGCACAGCAGGATAGTCCTTATCAGATGAAATATTATGGATGGGGGAATAACCGGAAAGATATTCGAACATCTCCTTGCTGTCCTCGCTCGTGCCGTAATCGGTAGCCCAGAATTTGCCAATGGTGAACTTATGGTAACGGAGCATGTCCATAACCCCTACGGCTGCAAGTGAAACACCAAACAGGTCGGGGCGCTGGTTGGTGACAGCTCCTACAAGAAGCCCTCCGTTGGAACCGCCCTGTATGGCTATCTTGCCCTTCGAGGTGTAGTCTTCTTCAATAAGGTATTCGGCTGCTGCGATGAAATCATCAAAAACGTTCTGCTTGTTCATCTTGGTGCCCGCCTGGTGCCATTCCTCACCATACTCGCCGCCACCACGGAGGTTGGCCACTGCTAGCACAAAGCCGTTCTCGAGCAGCGGAAGACGCGTTACACTGAACGAAGGTGTTATGCTGATATTGAATCCGCCGTAACCGTAGAGAAGAACAGGGTTCTTGCCGTCCTTTTCAAGTCCTTTTTTATGAATGATGAACATGGGCACCTTCGTTCCGTCCTTCGAGTTGTAAAACTCCTGCTTCACCTCGTAGAGGTTCGGGTCAAAATCAACCTGTGAGCGGCTGTACTCCTCCGAAATGTTGTTCTCTACGTCATATTTGTAAACTATAGACGGGGTGGTAAAGGAAGTGACAGTGTAAAAGGTGAGCTTGTCGTCTATGTCGCCGGAGAATCCGTATACAGTTCCCAGCACAGGAATATCGATCTCATAAAGGAAGTTCCCTTCCAGGTCATATACTTCAACCACGCTGTGGGCATCCCTCATGTAACGGGCAATGATCTTTCCGCCAACAACCGACACAGCGCTAAGCACGTCTTCTTTCTCGGGCAGGATATCAACCCAGTTTTCCATTCCGGGATCACCCAGGTCGACCGATACCAGCCTGTATTTTGAAGCACCATTATCGGTGCGGATAAGCAGTTTTCCATCGATGTGCTCAATTACATCATAGTTGTCGTCGAAATTGTTTACAAGCCTTTTGAATTTGCTGTTTTTCTTGTTGAGGTGCTTGTAATAGATGTCGTTGCCATCGGTTGATTCATAGACATAGAGGCCAAGAAGCTCTTTGTCATCGGTCACGGCCGGTGCAAAGCTCCACCCGGGGTTTTCCGGGTCTTCGTAGATCAGCTTGTCTTCCGACTGCGGATCACCGATCTTATGATAATAAACCTTGTTATGAAGGTTGACGCCTGAAAGCTGCTGACCTTCCTCGGGCTCCGGGTAACGGCTGTAGTAGAAGCCATCACCGTACCATGCCATGGGGGAGAATTTGACCCACATGATCTTATCGTCAAACACTTCTTTTGTTTCGGGGTCCATCACGTAAAACTCGTCCCAGTCGGAACCGCCGCGCGAGATCCCGTATCCCAGGTATTTGCCACCGGGCGAAGGGGTGAATGCCGTAAGCGAAACGGTACCGTCGTCAGAGAACTTATTGGGATCGAGGATCACCTCTTCTTCGGCGTCCAGCGATTCCTTTACGTAAGCTACATCCTGGTTCTGCAACCCGTCGTTCTTGAAGATATAGTACCTGCCACCTTCTTCAAAGGGCGCCGACACCCTGGGATAGTCCCAGATCTCGGTAAGGCGCTCTTCAATGTCTTTCCTGAAAGGTATTTCTTCCAGGTAACCGAAGGTAACCTCATTCTGTGCCTTGACCCACTCCCCTGTCTGTTTTGAAGTGTCGTTTTCGAGCCAGCGATAGGGATCAGGAACTGTATCCCCGAAATATACGTCTACCTGGTCAACCTTAGTGGTTTCAGGATAATCAAACTTCTGTTGTGGTTCACAACCCATTAGTGCAACTATTATTGCCATAATGCTGATAAATAAGATTTTCTTTTCCATATAAAACATTTTAAACGGTATGGTTAATATGCGGTAAAAATAGATAATTTCCTCATTACGCAAAAGGTAAAATCGTGCCACTTAACCTTTTGCGCTTCTCAGGCTGCAAAACAACATTCTGTAAAAATATCAAACGTTAAAATGACAGGAGGTCAGGTTGTATCATGGCGCACGACAACTTTTTTCTTCCATCGTCCGGTAAGGTAATAGAGGTAAGAAAGGGACATCCCGATGACCCAGGCGACAGGTATGCCCCACCAGAGCCCGATGTACCCAAACTTCTCCGACAGGAAATAACAAACAGGTATCCTGACCACCCATAGGGCAAAAAAAGTGATGAGCATTGGGACAAAGGTATCGCCTGCCCCTCTCATAACACCGCCCACGACAAACATGGTTGAAAATGTGATATAGAAGAAGGCTACGATCTTGAGGTAACTGGCCCCGATCTCGATCACGGCAGGGTCCTGCGTAAAAAGCTGCATCAGCGGCCGGCTGAAGATAATGGCGATAAGGGATATGGTGACAGCAATTGTAGTAGTCATTTTGAAAGTGGCCCACAGGCCGGTCCTGACCCGCTCGGGCCGGTTGGCCCCAAGGTTTTGGCCAACGAAAGTGGAAAAGGCATTGGCAAAGTTCATGGCAGGCAATGCGGCAAAGGAATCGATCCTGAAAACAACGCTGTATGCTGCCGTGGCATTGGTCCCGAAGCGGTTTACCAGCCAGTACATTGCCATCATGCTGAGGGCAACAAAAGCCTGCTGGAAGCCTATGGGGAATCCGATCCGTGCCCCTTTCAGAAAGATATCCTTGTCGAATATCATCCTGCGCAAAGTAAGTTTTATGACCGGGTGGGTTTTGTTGAGGTACAACACTACCGAAATGAAGGCGATACCCTGGGCCAGCAACGTTGCGGAAGCCACAGCCCTTATGCCCCATCCGAACCAGACTATGAAAACAAGGTCGAGGATGATGTTCAGCACCGTTGAGAGCATAAGGAAATAGAGCGGTGTTTTGGAATCGCCCAGTCCGCGAAGAATGGCGCTCGTGCCATTGAAGCCAAAGAAGAGTATGGCCCCCCCTATGTAAATGTTGAAATAAGCCACCGCCTCGGGGATCGCCTCCTCAGGCATCCTGATAAGCCTGAAGATCTCATTGGAAAAGGCAATCCCAACAATACTTATGACTACGGAAGCAATGGCCAGGAAAATGTAAAGCGTATCGATGGTACGCTTTACGTTGTTCATGTCTTTAGCCCCGAAAAACTGGGCTATAACGATGGTTGAACCTATGGCAACGCCAAGCACCAGGGAGATTAGGGTGAAAAGTATCGGGAAAGAGGCCCCCACGGCGGCAAGCGCTTCCTTCCCTATAAAATTACCCACCACGATACTGTCGACAACGTTGTAAAGTTGCTGGAATACATTTCCCAGCAGCATCGGTGTGGCGAAGTGCAGTATTAGCTTGAACTCGTTCCCTGAACTCAGGTCTTTCATCAGATCCTTTACGTTTTACTGCTTTTATGGGATATTAGCATGTTACAGTCCGGTCAAAAGATTGCACAAAAATAGTCATATGGTCTGAGTATAGGGATTTTTTTACAGACGCGATTTTCGTATCTTTGCAACAGGCAGTCCGCTCTGCCGCTCCGGTTCAGGCCGGGGAGGAAAGTCGGGACAACACAGGGCGCCGTACTTCCTAACGGGAAGGCATCCGCGGTTGGCGGGTGACAGCAAGTGCCGCAGAAAATAACCGCCCTTCGGGGCAAGGGTGAAAACGTGGGGTAAGAGCCCACGGGCAGCGGTGGCGACATCGCTGCCGGGCAAACCTTACGGGTTGCAAGGCCAAATATGCCGGGGATCGAGGGCTGCCCGTCCGATCCCGGTGGGTAGGCTGCTTGAGCCG
>CAZXWD010000183.1:0-4526 GCA_964644135.1 uncultured Bacteroidales bacterium
AGTAGTTAACAACTGGCCCGACTGTAACATACACTTCGCCCCATATTTTTTCAGCCGCTTTGAAACCTGCCGATTGTTCAAATACAAGATGGTCCGTCCCGTCATTCCTGTGGTTCATCAGAGCGGTCCTCGACCAGAAGTTGAGATTACCCATGGGGAAGGCTGTAAGATAAGCTCCGTATTGTAGCTGGTCCATGCCGTTCAGATTTCCGGATGCCCCGGCCAGGCCTAAGGAAAATAGCCCGAAGTCCTTCTCTGCACTGATATGCCAGATCCGTTCATTTTGTTTTGTGCCGGTTTTTGTGAGGACATAGTTTTGTCCCTCTTCGGTGTAAGAAATACTGGTTGAAGTGAATGAAAGGTTAAGCAGGTGGACTGCAGGAGTGAGCTTAAATCCTTTTCCAAGGTGCAAGGGAAGTTGCACAAAGAACTGGTGCTGGGTTTGGCTCACATCTTCGTTCAGGATTGTTGAATCTCCTGCCATGGCAAGATGCTTTTTATTATTGGCCAGGTAAGTGTATGAAGTAAGTACATCTGCTGCCCGGCCTGTTTTCAGACCAAGGGTGATGTTCGAATAGAATGCGGATTCGGGATAGCTTATCTCACCATAGATGTTCTGGTCACCGTCGAGGTCTTTTGCTTTTGGATCCATACTGTATGAATGGAACATCGGGCCTGCTTCAGCAGCAGCATTCAAGGCCGGAAGACCATAAAGTGAATCTGCCTTTTCATGCTCAGGGGACTTGAGTTTTCGCAGGTATTCCCTGGCCAGACTGTATTTACCTGAATTGAGATAACAATAGTACAGGTACTCCTCTGCAAGTGGATCGGGTGAATTGAATACCAATGCTTTTCTGAAATGCTTCGCCGCAAAAAGGTACTTTTCAAGTTCATACCAGGCAATCCCTACCCGCATCCTGAGATAATAATAATCAATGCCCTGCTCTATGGCTTCCTCACCCAGGTTTACCAGCCTTTCCCATTCGCCATTAAGGTAGTATTTATAGGTTAAAGTATCCACCTGCCTGAATTCAAGCTTTTCGCAGGAAGAACCCATTGCCACTGCCGATATTAGCATGAATACTATTATGATTGATCTTCCCATCTGGCAGTCATGATCGTTTCGCCCGACCTTTTTATTTCCAGTTCGTCAATCCTCATCTCCCCGATCCTGAGCAGAAAATCTATTCGTTGTCTTGTCTTCCCCGAAAATATGTACCTGGCATTTCCTGCCAGTTCAATTTCATGTTTCCCGAATTGTCCTTTCATTTTGCGGTACTCCAAAGTATATTCTGCTTTCAGCAACTGGGTGAAAGGGGCAATGAAATCATGTAGCAGAAGCGCTGGTTTTGGCGTAAATACAGGCAACGGATAGCTGTCAAGGATGGTCATATCCTGGTAAAAACCGTTTATGACCCTGAAAGATGCAAGGTAGAAATAATACAATAGAGTGTTCTTTGGACCTTCATATGAAGTAAAGCAGAACATATCATCTTCATGCACGAAATAGGCCCTGGCACCGGTTGACTTGCAAATAACGGATGTATTGTTCAGAATATCGGCCTCCACTTCCCAGCTAATTTCGGATTCCATTTCATCTTCCCTGACGAGGAACTTAATGGTTTGCCCCGGCACAAAGTGAAAGGCTTTCTGCATCGACTTATTGATCTCTACATTGCTTACTCTATTGCCTTTTGAAGGAAAGGAGGCAGAGCCGAAACTGCAGGCTTCATCGCCGTGAATAATATATCTCGAAACCGGGTAACTGATCGTTTTCGAGCCTATATCGGCAGTTTCCTGTAACTGGAAATGAAGATGTGGAACCGGCGACCTTCCGGAATTGCCGCACTTGCCGATAACATCGCCTTTCTTGACAAATTCGCCCGGTTTCACAGTGATTGAATCTTTTTTCAGATGGCTCAAAGCGGAGTATAGCCTCCCGGCATGCCTTATCACAACCGTATTGCCCCAGTTATTGACAAGGTCCAAATCACCTATCGGATTGTCCTCCACATCACTCCGTGCTTTCTCTATCCATCCGTCGGCCGGGGCAATCACAGGCTTGTCGTAGCAATAGTAATCGGATGGGGATTTGCCGCTGCCCTTGTATTTGTTCCCGTCACTGTCGAATATCTCAAAGTCCCAGGCATGGGCCCATCCCTCTTTATGTGTGATCTCCCCTTTGTGCCCCTGTGTTACCGTCCACTCACCGAAAAACGGCAGGAAGATCTTCACCGGCTGGTACTCACCGAACCGTTGCAGATGGTTCTTATGGTAGTAGATGTTCTTTTCGGGCGAGAAGTGCTGGACTACCGTTAACTGTGGGTTATTGAGCCCTCTTTCGCGGAATTTCAGTGAATAGATAAAAACAAGGACGATGATATTGAAGGGAAGGGAATAGATGGATAACTGAAAGGTGATGAAGAGTGTATTTGTGGCAGTGAGAATAATGGCAGTCAACGGTGTAAGCAGGATTACCCAGAGGTACGACAGTTTAGAGGGGATCATAAAGAAACCACCAATTGCGATAGCAGTGAGAATGAAGTTGAACCCGATATAGGCATAGTTCAGTTCCGAAATATTGGCCCCTACGGCCTGGTAATAAAAGTATGCCGAAGCAAAACCGAGTACCGACAAACTGAAAGCTATCCTTGAATAAACAAGCAGCCCTATGGCAATCAGGAGCCCAGGAAAAAGGTGATACTGAAAGAATATCGCCCCGAGCGACCTGAAATAAACAATCACAGGTTTCGGTAGGCCCAGGTTGTCGAACCATTCATAGATGTTGACGAGGGTGAAGCCTCCCAATGCGAACATCTCGTTCAGTGAAAAAATTCCTCTTTCGCTTACTTCGAGCTGCGTATATTGGCGGGCAGCAAGGGTGACCAGCCAGAGTGAAAGCAGGAAGGGTACACTCATGTATGGCAGTCCGTACTTGCCAATCACCCCTTCGAGCATTACCGAAAAGAAGAAAGTGAGAAAAGCTCCTGCCACTATAATAAGCAAAAACTCGGGTGAAGGTTCGTAAAAGGTGCCCAGCCCCAGCCCGACCAGCAAGCTGTTGAAACCATAAAAACCGTTGATAATGTTTGATTTTCGAAAACCCGCAAGGTAAGCGAGGAGGTTTGTTACAAGCACTGAAACAAGACCGCTGATGCCGGCAAACAGATCGAGGAATGACACTGCCAGCAGAATAGCAGCAAAATATTTATTGTTGGAAAAGAATACCTGAACATAACTGTTTAGGGTGCTTGAGATGACCTGACGGTATGGCGTACGCTGTTCGTTCATCGGGCAACTGTTGGTTGATCCGTAACGGTTCTCACCGGTTTGTAAATCAAAGTTCGAATTTACGCAAATGACCGGGAGTTTGCTCCATCGAATTAACTGCTTCCAGGGTTTCCTTTTTCCTTACGAGATGTGTATTGCCCTCTTTATCTATCATTACCACCGCAGGCCTCAGAGTGATGAACTGCATCCACTGGGTCATATTGTAGGCGCCAACCTGGTGCACCACAAAATGATCGCCTTTGTTCAGCAGCGGCAACACGGCATTTTCTCTTATCACATCTATATTCATACAAAGAGGCCCGTACAGGACCGTGTCTTCCGTATACGAAGAGAAAGGCTGGGCTGGTGACACTTTATGGTCGTACCAGAAGGAGGTGAAAAGGATGTTAACGCCCACATCCACAATGGTTATCCTTTTCCCTGCTGCCGATCGTTTGTTTGAGATCACAGTTCCGAGGAGATAACCGGCATCATCTATCAGGGCCCTTCCTGTTTCAAGTATGAGCAGGGGAAGTTCGTTCCCGTTGAAGTCGGCATTCACAAGGGCAGTACTGATCGCTTCGGCCATCTGGTCGAAGCCGGGATTTGAATCTTTTCCCTGAAGGTATGCGCCTTTCAAAGTGTTTGTTGATGGGAACCCACCGCCCAGGTCAATGTACTGAATGTCGTGATCGTATTTTTTCTTCAGGCCTATAGCCAGGTCGGCCAGTTTTCTGGCAGCCACTGTGTAAGCGTTCGGGGCCAGCATAAAGGTGCCTATATGGCAGTGAAGCCCTGTCAGATCAAGCTTTCCCGACCTCATTATCTTGTTAAGCGCATCCCACGCTTCCCCGTTGTCGTAATTGAAACCGAACCTGTCCCACTGGGGGTAGACACCTGTATCCATATTAACACGGATCGCAACCCGGGGCTTATTCTCAAATTCACCTGACAGCCTGATGATCGTGTAGAGTTCATCAAGGTGGTCGATGTGGATCAGCGAATCGTGGCTGATCGCCTTGCGCAGGTCCTCCTCGGTCTTGTCGGGGCCGTTGAATATGATGAAATTACCTTCAACACCGTTGGCAAGGGCCTTATCGAACTCAAAGCCCGAAACCACTTCGGCCCATGAACCTTCCTGGTGGTATACGCTGCAAACAGAGTTCAGGTAGTTGGTCTTGTACGACCAGGCAAACTGGACCTTCGGATAGCGGGTGCTGAAAGCCTGGTAAGCTTCCCTGTATTTTTTCCTGATG
>CAZXWD010000184.1:0-4459 GCA_964644135.1 uncultured Bacteroidales bacterium
TCTTGTACCCTCCCCCTGGCTTCGCCTTCCCCCTCCCTGCCAGCAGGGAGGGGGACTGAGGGGGTGGGTAAAAAAGACACTTTAACCCACCTCCGCAAGCTCCAATGGTCAAGACAATAATGACAATTGAGACAATAGTGACAATTGAGACAATACCACCCCTCCAAAAAACCACCCCATTTATTTACCATTTACTATTTGCCATATCCTAACCTTTTGATACTTTTACAGGGAATTTCTCACCTTTTTCACAACCACATGGCACGCTGCGCGGAAAGGAAAATTATTAACAATAAAAAGTATTGGTAATGATCAGAGCAGAAGCCGAAAAGAAATTGCAGCAATGGTTCAGGATCCCCACCTTCTATGAAGAACAATGGACAGCCATAGAGCGCCTGCTGAAAGGGGAACGAATATTGATGATCGAAAGGACGGGCTACGGAAAATCGCTGGTTTTCCAGTTCACGGCTATGATGAGGCCCGGCACAACAGTGATCTTTTCACCCCTCATAGCCCTTATGCGCGACCAGGTAATCAAACTGAAAGAACTGGGAATACCGGCCGCATACCTCAACAGTACCCTCTCACCGGAAGAGAAATCGGTAACCCTTCAAAAAGCGGAAAGGGGAGTTTATAAATTGCTTTACATTGCCCCCGAGCGACAGGAGGATGAGAAATGGCAGGAGACCGTCAGGAAAATGGAGCTGGGGATGGTAGTGGTTGATGAAGCCCATTGCATTTCGGTGTGGGGTCACGACTTCCGCCCGTCATACAGAAGGATCGTGGGCCTGGTGAAACAACTGCAATCCGACTTCCCGGTCCTTGCCTGCACCGCCACAGCAACACCCAGGGTACAGAAGGATATTGAAAGGCAGTTCGACAATACCAGGCTCAGCGTGATCAGGGGGGATCTCTCACGGCCGAATTTCAGGATGAGGGTGATAAGGGCAGAGAGCCAGGAGGCAAAAATGATCTCCCTCCTTAAGTTCATGAAGCAGGCAGAAGGTTCGGGACTGGTATACTGCGGCACCCAGGTCGAGTCGGAAATGTATGCCCGGTGGCTTGAATTCAACGGGATCAAAGCTACATTCTACAATGCCGGCCTCGACGATGACACCCGGAAGTCCATCGAAACAGGCCTTATGAAGAACAGGTTCAAGTGTGTGGTGGCCACCAACGCCCTGGGCATGGGCATCGACAAACCTGATATCAGGTTCATAATCCATACGCAGGTTCCGGCATCACCCCTGCATTATTACCAGGAGATAGGCCGTGCCGGAAGGGATGGGAAACCTACCGATATCGTCCTGTATTACCACCCCGAAGATGATGAACTTCCGGAAGCCTTTATCAATGGTTCGAGGCCACCCGCAGGACAATACATGAGGGTGATCGATGCCCTGATGCAGGAGCCGATGACCCTCTATGGCCTGATTAGGGCTGTGAACCTGAAAAAAACCAAAGTGAACACTATTCTTAACGACCTGCTCGACCAGGATATCATCACCAGGAACACCGGCACCAGGAGGTATGAATTCCGATACGGCGCCCCGGAACTCGACACAAGCCGGTTTGAAGCGCTCAGGCAGGCTAAAATGGCCGACTTCAGCATCATGAAAGATTACATCAATTCCACCACCTGCCGCCCGGGCTTCCTGCGGAAGTACCTTGGGGACACCCCTGTGGACGACTGCGGAAAATGCGATGTCGACCTGGATAATGTGATCTCTGTGAAGTGCACACAGGAAGGAATGGAGCGGATCAACGGTTTCCGGGAAACCAATTTCCCCGTCCTTGAAGTGGAAAAGCACAACTCGATCATGATGAATGGCGTGGCGGCCTCGTATTACGGGGTTACCAACGTGGGGGCAGCCATCCACAGGTCGAAATACGAAGACGGAGGAGATTTCCCCGATTTCCTCCTCAAGCTTACGCTCAAGGCTTACAGAAAGCATTTCGGGTACCTGTCTTTTGACCTGGCAATGGCCGTCCCTCCCACCGAATCAGGGAACCTGGTGAAGAATTTTGCGGAGAAGACAGCAGCGATCCTTAAGATCCCCTTTTCTGAAGCATTGATAAAAGTGAGGGAAACAAGGCCGCAGAAGGATTTTGAGTCGGCGATCAATAAAAAAGACAATGTTTCAGGCGCATTTGACTGCACAATTGACGTCAAAAACAAGAAAATCTTGATAATTGATGATATCTTTGACAGTGGCCATACCATTAAGGCGATCGGCTCGATGCTGAAGCAGAAAGGCGCCGAAATGGCGGCCCCGCTGACCATAGCAAAGACCGTAGGAGGAAGGTAATGACCGATAACACACTTCCATACTGGATGGCGCTGGCGCATGCCACCGGCTTTTCGACAAGGAGGAAGCTTGAGTTCCTTGCAGGCTCGGTGCACGAAAAGTATGGCATAGCCGAAGCGCTGGAAAAGATCAGGGAAGGCGACAGGCTTGAGTTCAATTTTGCGGAGAAAGAGTGGGAAGGGCTGAAAGAGTCGGTGGAGGACCTGCCCAATTATGCTTTTCTCGCAGAGCGGATCGAAGAACAAGGGATCCATACCATGAACATCTGGGATCAATACGTGTATCCCCCCAACCTCAAGAAGCACCTGAAATACGAAGCTCCGCTGCTGATCTATGCGAAGGGGAATATGGACCTCTTGAAAAAGGACAGCATAGCGATAGTAGGGGCGAGGAAGAGCGCGGACGTGTCGCTCGAGTTTACCGATAATGTTGCAAAGCAGGCAGTGAGGAAGAAAGAGGTGATAGTGAGCGGTTTTGCCAAAGGGGTGGACAAGATGGCCCTGGATGCTGCCCTGAAATACAAGGGCCAGAGCATCATAGTGCTGCCCCAGGGCATAGAGACCTACAAATCGAAAGAGTACTACCGGGAGATCGTGAAAGGAAATGTGCTTGTAATGAGCATTTACCATCCTAAAGCCCCGTGGTCGGTGGGTTTTGCCATGGACCGGAACAGGATCATTTACGCGCTGGCCAACCATATCTATGCTGCAGAATCGAACAGCTCGGGGGGCACATGGGAAGGAGTGCTGAACGGGTTGAAGCGGGGCAGGAAGGTCTTTGTGCGGAAGCCCGCTCCCGGAGAGAAGAACGCCAACAACCGGCTGATCGGGATGGGCGCCACCCCTGTCGATATGGACGGCAACGAGCTCGAACACACCCCGACCGGGCTTTTCGGAGAAGATAGCCGGGACAACAGCAAGGCCGATCAGGATGAGAAGAAGAAAGACAAGAAAGACCCTCCGGCAGGGCAGGGGAAGCTTTTTTAGTGTTGACCCCCCTCCCGGCCTCCCCCCAAATAGGGGGAGGAGATCCAATATTCTTAGATTATTCTTCCCACACTGATGATACAGGATCCAGGCTTCTATCGTCCATGATATTATCCGCGTTCTGTTGGCTGATGGCTTTTAGCTGTTGGCTGATAGCTGATGGCTGATAGCTTTTGGCTGATGGCTGTTGGCCTGCATGAGGCGGATCTCGCTCACGATTCACACTTCACTCCTCACACTTCACGTATTTCCCAGTACCCAGGACCCAGTACCTAGCACCAGCAAGGACAATTTGACCCACCTCCGCAAGCTCAGGCGGGCAAAGCAATAGTGGCAATAGTGACAATTGAAACAGTAAGATCCGATTCAAGAATTACCCCCATACCTTGTTCTTTATTTATATTTTTGTATTAAAATATTGACTATGAATCCGATCTTGAAACATAATCTTGAAGCTGTCAGGAAGCTGTGCGAAAAGTATCATGTTTCAAAAATGTATGCTTTCGGATCAATTAGTTCAGAGTCGTTCAATGATGAGAGTGACCTTGATTTTCTTGTATCTTTCCGTCCAATGGATTACGGAGACTACACCGATAACTATTTTATGCTGGCTAAAGAGTTGGAGCAACTTTTTCAAAGAGATGTAGACCTGGTTACGGAGAATTCCCTTTCAAATCCATACTTTATTAAAATGGTTGAGAGAACAAAGCTCCCTGTTTATGCGTGAAGAGATTAAAAAGTTCCTTTATGATATACAGGTTTCAATAGATTCTATTGAAGAATATCTTGGGAATGAAAAGGAGTTTCAAGATTATGTTTCAAACAAAATGCTCAAGAGAGCGGTTGAAAGGGAATTTGAGATCATAGGGGAGGCAATGTCGCATTTACAAAAAATTGATCCCAACATTGAGATTTCCAGTAAAGAGTTGATCATAGGAATGCGAAACCGCGTTATTCATGGCTACGATAAGATTGATGATACGATTATATGGGGAGCAATAGTTAAACATCTACCAGTTCTGAAAAGAGAAGTTGATATACTATTGACCGACGATTAATTATTACACCGTGCTGTTAGCTGATAGCTGATAGCTGTTGGCTGATAGCTGTTGGCTGATGGCTGTTGGCCTGCATGAGGCGGATCTCGACTCACGATTCACACTT
>CAZXWD010000185.1:0-4421 GCA_964644135.1 uncultured Bacteroidales bacterium
CAGCCAACAGCCATCAGCTAACAGCCAATAGCCACTAAACTCAGAACTTAGAACTTATAACTCCCAGCACCCAGCACCCAGCACCCAGTACCCAGTACCCAGCACCCAATACCCAAAACCTGCTTGACAATAAAGACAATTTGGCAATAGTGGCAATAATGACAATTGAGTAAATAAAGACAATTTGACCCGCCTACGCAAGCTCCGGCGGGCAAGGCAATTGAGACAATAATCTAACAGCCATCAGCCAAAAGCCAAAAGCCAACAGCCAATCAACTCAGAACTAAAAAACTTTAAACTTTAATTACATCCAAGCACCTGTTCCATCTGGTATTTGGCTGCTTCAACATTTGGGCCTGTCGTTACCTGCGCATAAGCTTCGCAGGCTGCGGTGGTGTCGCCTTTGCCTTCGTTGGCCTGGCCAAGCTGGAACCAGATATCTGAAGCTTCACCATAGCCTTTTTTCTTTGCCATGTTGGCTGCGGCAATGGCTTCGTCCCACTTTTTAAGACCGTTATAGGCTAATGCGAGGTAGTAATACGTTTGTGGCTCTGCCGGGTCGTACTGTGCAGCAATGTTCAGGCGCTCAACCGCATCGTTGTAGTTCAGCCGCTGAAGGTCTATGGCCCCTGCGTTTAGGAATGTGGATGCAGTGACCGAGATTGCCTTCTGTACTGTGGGGTCGTTTTCCTCGCCCATGTCGATGGCATTGTCCATGGCCTGCTTCATCATTTCAAGGTCTTCTTTTTTCTTGTAAACCAGTCCCATGCCGTAATAAGCTTTGAGATAATCAGGCTTGTAGACCAGCGCTGCCTTATACTGGTCAAGGGCGGCATCCAGCTCGTCCTTTTTCAGTTTGCTGTTTCCGATGCCGGTATAGAGGCCCGAGAGATAGGTGTTTGCCAGTCCCTGGGTCTTGGTGTCGTTAATCTCGCCGGCCTTTTCGGCGGCAAGCTTGAATTGATCGATGGCAGCGCCGTATTTCTTGCTCTTGTAAAGCGATACTCCGTAGTTGTAATAAGCTGAAACAAGTGCCTGCTCAGCCTTCATCATAAGGTCGATGCCGGCCTCGCCAAGCTGTGACGACATGTCGATGGTCTTATTATACGCATCGATGGCAGCATCGTAGTTATTACTTTTTGAGTACTGGATACCCTGGTTGAAAAGCTCGCCGGCCGCATTGATATCCTGGGCATTGGAGGTAGCAACCAGGCCTGAGATGAATAGAATGAGAATAGCCCTAAGAATAGTCATTTTGTCAAAATATTTTTAGTTCAACATTGAGATAGAACGCAGAAACGGGCTGCAAATATATAAAAATCTGATAATTTGATGGCTGATAGCTGTTGGCTAATGGCGAAGAGGGGAAGAGGGGAAGAGGGGAAGAGGGGAAGGGGGGAGGAAGAGTCGTCAGTCAGGTCAGGCGGCAGTAAGTTCTGAGTTCTAAGTTCTGAGTTCTGATTTAATCCGTGGAAATCCGCTGTATCCGCGTCATCCGTGTTCCATTTGCTGTTGGCTTTTAGCTTTTGGCTGATGGCTTCTCTGCGTTTCTCTGCTTTTCTTTCCGTACTCTGCGTGAAACTTTATCGCTAAGCGCTAAGCGCAAAGCGATGAAGAACCTGTGGAATCATGAATAATCTGTGGGATCTGTGAGAAACAAGAAAATGGAGTCACTTCACTCCTCACGCTTCACTCCTCACACTTCACGTAATTCCCAGCACCCAGCACCAATAAAGACAATAATCTAACAGCCAACAGCTAACAGCCAAAAGCCAATTACCATTTAACCACCTTCCTGATAACCGCTTCGCCGTTGAGGCTGATGCGTACCAGGTAGATGCCGGCAGGTTGGTCAAGGTTTGCATTTATTGTATGAGACCCTTTTGGAAGGTCTTTTTCGGTGAGTGACGAAACCTGCTGCCCGTAAACATTAAGCACATCAACCTTCACCCTGCCGGGTTTCTGCAGGTACAGATCGATGCTGAAATTATCCTGCACCGGGTTCGGGTAAACAGAGGCCTGGAGCGCTCCGGGTGCCTGCGGTCCTTCAATGCCGGTGAGCAGGTCTTCATCAACCTTGATGATCACCCGGTGGTTGCCGTTTTCGGTGATGAAATCCAGTGTATCCACTACCCACTCGCCCATCACGTTTTCAACGATCATGTCGATCTTGACAATTATTTCGAGGGTGTCGCCGTAATTCATGGAGTGGGGAGTGGCCGGGGGAAGAGGGTCTATGTACCAGGGTACCGCGTAAAGGCCTGCGGTTTCAATATCTTCAAGCACAAGGTCCCCATCGGTGAAATTGTAAATATCGAAAGGAAGGCCTTCGAACATTTGCTCATGGGTTGTGAACTCCAGTGAATCAACGGAGGTGACGGCGTCACTGGCATATTCCACTGTAAAGATGTGCGGATCGGGCTGGCCTATGTACGGATGTTCCGTCCTTCTGCCCGAATGATCGGCTGCGTGGATGTAATAGGCAATTTCACTTTCAGGCTCCTGGAAGGGCAGGGTGGCCTTCCACGTGGTTCCCTGCACATGCGAAAAGCTAGCCGTCTCATAATTTGTGCTGTCAACCATGTAGTGCACCAGCAGGGAATCCTGTTTCAGCCCGGTGCCTGAGTAGGGTATGAAATCGGCCGTGACTTCCCATTCGAGGCCGAAGTCCTTACTGCCCAGCAACGGTTTATGTTTTATCCTGAGCATTTCCAGGTCGGCGATGCCTTTTGCGCGGCAGTGCAGGGCATCGGTATTCGCCCAGTTATTATGGTTTATGCCTATTACCTCGTATCCGGGCATGGCTTCTTCATAAACGGCAAGCGCCTCGTCGTCCCACTGATTGCCGGTCATCGGTACAAGCACCTTTTTGTTGAGTATGAGGGAATTTGTATAGGGAGTGGCCGGATTTCCACCCGGTGTATAAACACGGTAAACCTGGTAGAGATTACCGTAAGCGCTTGTGCGCAGGGCGAAATAGTTTGCCGCCGCCTCAAAGTCGGCGTACCTCGGGTCCCACTCCGCCACCTGGCCTATCAGCACCTTGTCGACGTCGAGGAACTTGCCCCAGCAATCGATGTGCTTGATGTAATCACCCAGCGGGTCGTCGATGATGAAATATCTTTCAATTCCCAGGTAGTTTTCAACGAGCGATTCGATGCTGTCGGTGCTCAGCGAAGGATTTTCCTCTACAACAAGCTCTGTGGAAGCCCCTGTTGACCATCCGTCGCACATCCAGTTGCCGCCCGTGTGGATCAGCGGCATTCCATACAGTTCAACGCCAAGGTGGTTGGCCAGCGCAATGGGGATGTCATTGTCGTTGGGCCGGCTGGGCCGGTTGTACGGGAAGTTCGATATGCCCACTTCGTTGTCGCCGTTCACCACGAACCACGGACCGTAATCCCGCGTCCAGTATGAGTCGGACGGAGCGATGAGCCAGTCGGTGTTCTCCATATTGACCCCAGCCCCCTCGTAGGTGCTTATTACCGATTGCTGTTCGCTGTAACTCGCAACAATAGTGGTGACCACCACCTCTTCCGACATTTCCGCGATGAGCGAAACAGGAATGCCGAAAGGATATCTCACCAGCACTCCCTGCATATGCTCAAATTCAGCCACCATGCGCACCGGTTGTCCGGGAGGGTCGGTAGGGTAAAAATCACGGAGCACTTCCGGGAGCCTTTCACGCTCCTCTTCGGTCATTTCGTGGGTAAGGGGGTTTTCTGGCTGGTACTGTGCGAAAGCCGGGATAAGAAAAGTGATGGCGAGCAGTAGGAGTAATATCTTCTTCATAGCGTTAATTAGTGAATGGAAAAAAAGAAGATTGATAATTAATAATGAACAATTAACAATGAACAATGAACAATTAATAACTACATCTTGCTAAGTCAAATCATTTCTTGCTACGCCTTGACAGGTTTTACCTGAAATGATCAGCAGTTACCATTGATCTTACTTCTTAGGTTCATCAACCGAAGAGTCGTCTTTCTTGTCCTTGTCTTTCTCCTTGTCATTGCCTTCGTCGTCTTCGTTGAGGCCTTTTTTGAGTTCGCGGGCCCCTTTCCCAATACCACGCATTAGTTCGGGTATTTTCTTTCCGCCAAAGAGCAGGAGAATGATAACAACAATAAGGATTATCTGCCACGGGCCGATGATACCGAGTAATATAAAAGGGTTCATTTTATACCAATTTTGATGTTAGTGCAAATATAGTACTTTATTTGTTTGATGGGTTGTTTTGGTGCTGGGTGCTGGGTGCTGGGTGCTGGGTGCTGGGTGCTGGGCAAAAAAAGCATTGTAAGTTAATAAAAACTCATATTTAGACAGGTATTTTTTGGGCTTTTACTGATAAATCATGTTATGGGTAATTTCAAGCAATTGATTATTTGGCAAGAGTCTAAAGATTTGGCTGTTAGGATATA
>CAZXWD010000186.1:0-4255 GCA_964644135.1 uncultured Bacteroidales bacterium
AGGCTGCAGTCGCCGGGATTCTTTCTCACCACCTGGTCGAGGTTGCTGATCAGATCTTCGTTCAGCTTCTCGAGCTCTACCATCAGGTGAATGCTTTTGGTGTATTTTTCCAGTGCATCGCCCAGCAAGATCATGTTGTTGATCCGCAGCTCGAGGCGTGTTTTCTGGTTCCGGTTCGGCTCCACCCTGGCCTTTATGAACACAAAGTTCCCCTCGTTAAGGAAGTGCTTGTAGCGGAGGTAATCTTCCGAGAACAGCAGGATCTTGTAATTGTCGTTGAAGTCCTCGATCACGAACGAGCCAAAGGGCTTGCCTGCTTTGGTATACCTGTGCTCCACTGTTGTGATCATCCCCCCGAACGAGACGGTGGAATTCTTGTACTGCCTGATGTTAAGCGGGCTCAGGTCTTCCAGGGTTATGGTGCAGAACGAATCCATCTCCCGCTTATAGTCATCCAGCGGGTGGCCGGAAATGTAAAAGCCAGTGACCTCCTTCTCTTTGGCCAGTTGCTCTATCTTGTTCCAGGGCGGACAATCCGGGATCTCAGGGTCGGCCATCTCGAGGGCCACATCCTCACCGAAAAGGGAGTTCTGGGATGCCGCTTTCTTCTCCTGGAACTGGTTCGCCGACCTTATAACCTTTTCAAGAAATGAAACCTCCGTGTTTTCTTCCTTATGGAAATACTGGGCCCGGTGCGCCCCCTCAAAGGTGTCGAAAGCGCCTGCCATGGCAAGGGCTTCCATGCTTCTTTTGTTCACCGACCTGAGGTTCACCCTCTTGGCAAAGTCGAAGATGCTCTTGTACGGGCCGCTCTCCTCCCTCTCCTGTATGATGTCGCGAACGGCCGCTTCGCCCACACCCTTTATGGCTGCGAGCCCGAACCTGATTTCGCCCTTCTTGTTTACCACGAAATTCAGGAAACTCTCGTTGATGTCGGGGCCGAGCACCGGGATCCCCTGGTGCCTGCATTCATCAAGGAAGAAGGTGATCTTTTTGATATCGTTCAGGTTCCTGCTGAGCACTGCCGCCATGAACTCGGCAGGGTGATGGGCCTTGAGGTATGCCATCCGGTAGCTGACTACTGCATAACAGGTAGAGTGCGATTTGTTGAAGGCGTACTTGGCAAAGGATTCCCAGTCGTGCCATATCTTCTCGGCCTTCTTTTTGTTTACACCGTTCTTTTCAGCCCCCTCATAGAATTTCGGGTTCAGCTCTTCCAGGATCTCTTTTTTCTTCTTGCCCATCCCCTTCCTGAGCGAGTCGGCCTGGCCCTTGGTAAACCCGGCAAGCTTCTGCGAAAGGAGCATCACCTGTTCCTGGTACACGGTGATCCCGTAAGTTTCTTCCAGGATCTCCTTCATTTCCGGTATGTCGTACTCGATCTTGTCAAGCCCGTGTTTCCTTTTGATGAAATCGGGGATATACTCCATCGGTCCCGGACGGTACAGGGCGTTCATGGCTATAAGGTCCTCGAACCGGTTTGGTTTCAGCTCGCGCAGGTGGGATTTCATCCCCTCCGACTCGAACTGGAAGATGCCGTTGGTATCGCCCCTGCTGTAAAGTTCGTAAGTCTCTTTATCGTCGTAGGGTATGTTTTCAATATCGATGGTTATCCCCTTTGATAATTCCACGTTTTTGATCGTATCCTGGATGATGGAAAGGGTTTTCAGCCCGAGGAAGTCCATCTTCAGCATTCCAACGCTTTCAACAAAACCGCCGTCGTACTGGGTGGCCAGCAGCTCCGAATCCTTTGTAAGGCTCAGGGGAATATGGTCTATCAGGTCGTCCCTTCCGATGATAACACCACAGGCATGAGTGCCCGTGTTTCTGACTGTGCCTTCCAGCGCCTGGGCAAAATTAAGCGTATCCCGTACGAGTTCATCCCCTCCTTCCTTCTCCTTCTTCAATTCCGGGACTTCTTTAAGCGCTTTACTGAACGAGGTTCCAGGGGTCATGGGCACCAGCTTTGCCAGCCTGTCGGCTTCATTCAACGGCAGCCTCTTCACGCGTGCCACGTCCCTGATGGCCATCTTTGGCGCCATCTTACCGAAGGTAATGATCTGGGCGACCCTTTTCTCGCCATAGGTATTCACCACCCATTGCAGGATACGGTCCCGGCCGTCTTCGTCAAAGTCGATATCGATATCGGGGAGCGAGATACGGTCGGGGTTGAGGAAACGCTCGAACAGCAGGTTGAACTTGATGGGATCCACGTCGGTGATCCTGAGGCAGTAGGCCACCACCGATCCGGCGGCAGACCCCCTTCCCGGCCCTACCGAGACACCCATTTTACGCGCCTGGTCGAGTATGTCCTGTACAATGAGGAAATAGCCGGGATACCCCATCTTTTTTATCGTATCCAATTCAAAATCAATCCGTTCACTTATCTCTTCGGTTACTTCCCCGTATCTTTTCCCGGCTCCTTCGTAGGTGCGGTGGCGCAGGTAGGCATCCGCGTCCTCAAATTCATCGGGAATGGGGAACCTGGGCATGATCGGTTCCCTTTCCAGGCTGTAGGTTTCGACCTTGCCGGTCAGCTCTTCAAGGTTAAAAATCGCTTCGGGGATATCGGCAAAGAGCGTTGTCATCTCTTCCTGCGACTTGAAATAGTATTCATCATTGGGGAACCCGAAACGGTACCCTCGGCCCTCCCCTTTCGGGGTTTCCTGGTACTCGGCATTCTGAATGCAAAGCAGTATGTCCTGTGCCTCGGCGTCTTTCTTGTCGAGGTAGTAAACATCATTGGCGGCTATTACCTTTACGTTGTATTTTCTGGCAAAGCCGATGAGCACTTCGTTGACGCGCTCTTCCGATTCGAGCCCGTGGCGGTTCAGTTCAACATACAGATCCTCACCGAAAGTTTCGTGCCACCACCTGAAAGCCTCTTCAGCCTGTGTTTCCCCCACGTTGAGGATCAGGTCGGGTATTTCAGAGTAGATGTTCCCGGTGAGCGCTATCAGCCCCTCCTTGTGCTGGCTTATAAGATCCTTGTCGATACGGGGATAAAGCCCGTAAAGCCCTTCCATGTAGCCCAGTGAGCTCAGTTTTGAAAGGTTCTGGTACCCTTTGATATTCTTTGCCAGCAGCACCTGGTTATGGCGGATATCGGGATTGTCCTTTGTGAATTTTTTTCTTTTCCTCTCACGCGAGATATAGAACTCACATCCCGCAACCGGCTTAATGCCTTTTTCAATTGCCTTCTGAACGAAAGCAAAGATCCCGAACATATTACCGAGGTCGGTCAGCGCCACAGCGGGCATGCCAAGTTCCACGGCTTTGTCGACTATCTGTTCCACATCGGGCGTAGCCCTGAGCACCGAATACTGCGAATGAACATGCAGGTGGCTGAAACCGCCGGCGCCTGCAACAGGCTGGGCATCAACCTCTTTGGAGATGACTACCTTTTTCTTTTTTTCCTCTTTAAGCGATACAAACCGGATATCCTCGGGGGCAACGACATCCGGGTTATGTTTTTTGAACTCTTCGATGAATTCTTCTTCCTTCTTCAGCCGTTCCCCGTCGATAACCCCGATCCTGACCAGCTCGAGGAACGCCCGGGCAGTGGCAATCACGTCCGCTGCGGCATTATGGGCATCTTCAAAGGGCTCTCCGAACAGCTTTTCGTGCAGTTCCGACAAGGTAGGCCATTTATAGGCATTCCCGCGACCGCCCGGCAAAGCGCAGTAGTTCACCGATTCAGTCTTTGTGCAGATGATCTCCTTGCCTTCAAATGGATTTCCCAGCTCTGTCCTGAGAAATTCCGCAGCTGTGATGTTCAGGTCGAAGTCGATATTATGCCCGACGATGAACTCTGCTTTGCTGATGGCTTCGATAAACTCCTTAAGCACCTTGACAAGGTCTTCCCCTTCTTTTCCGGCCCTTTCGGTTGAAATGCCATGCACTTTCTCCGCATTGAACGGGATGGTGAAGCCGTCCGGCCTGATGATATAGTTCTTGTCTTCAACCAGCTTTCCTTTATCATCATGAAGCTGCCAGGCTATCTGCACGAGCCTGGGCCAGTTTTCAAGGTCGGTGACGGGTGCCTCGTAATTCCTTGGCAGTCCGGTAGTTTCGGTATCGTAGATCAAAAACATAAAATGCCGGGATTTTCAGGGTCTGAAAGTGTAAAATTAATCCAAAAAATCCGGTGAAACGGGATGATGTTAATAAGTTATGGGGAATGTTATTAACGGCGAGAAAAGGAGCAGGAGCAGGAATAGGAATAGGAACAGGAATAGGATTAAGATTAGGATTA